>JBDTUL010000056.1:0-17971 GCA_040007735.1 Gammaproteobacteria bacterium
CGGATCGCGGCCGGCGCCTCGCTGACCGCGGCGCTGCGGGCGCTCGGAGCGGCTGACGGCCGCGGTGGCCTGGCGAGGATCGGACGCGGTCGCACGCTCCCTCCGCCGCCTGGTCCTGACGCAGAGTGCGCGGTGATCTTCACTTCCGGCCCGTCCGGCTGGGCTGGCGCAACCCAGGTCATCGAGTCATGCGAATCGAACCAGGCCACGGCACTCTGGTTCGCCGTGACGCTCGCCGTTACGACGAGAGGCGTGCTGCCCGAGCGACAATCCGCCGTCAGCAACCTGCCGTCGTCGCCGACCACGACATGCGCTTTCCCAGTTGAGGAATCCACGTGAAGCGCGCCGGCGCTCTTGATCGGCTGGGGCAGTTCCCATTCCACCCATCGCTCGCTCTCGATGAGTAGACACAGGAGCCGCTGTCTCGTTGTAACGGCCAGGAGACTCGAGTCTTCCGACAGCGCCAGAGCAAGAACAGCCTCCCCTACGCGCGGACTCGGAACAGAAAGCTCGCGCATCCCCCGCAGAGGCGCAGCAGGCAATCGAAGCCGTGCAGCGAAAGCATGGTGAAGCGCCATGAGCGGGTCGCGGCCCAGAGTCCGAAACCGAGCCGCGGATTGCTGGAACTGCTGCCGGGCGCCGGCGGTGTCTGCTTGATCCAGGCGCTCCGTACCCACGGTCAGCATGTGAAACGCATCTTCCAGCTGAGCCTTTCGGTGCTCCCAGGCAAGCTTCCCCGCTACCCCGATTGCCCCAAGCACACCGAGCCCGAATGCCAGCAACAACAATGGGCGTCTGATGTGCACGGCTCAGATCAAGCGGAAGCCGGGGCAGGTGAAGGGCACTCTGGATTTCCTGTAAAGCTCGCGTGTAACGGCTGATGCCCTCCACATTGAACGTTCACCCCAGTTTGACAGTTTCCTCCGCTCGGTTAGTCAGGGCGAGTCCGGACAGACCGAACGACGCCGCTGTCGCCCCATTCCAGACTGTCATAGTGTCAGTCCGGTGCGCACTTCGCGCGCACGCGAGGGGGGCTCGAATGAAGAATGAGGCGACCAACCGGGTTCGCAGGATCATCCTTGCCAGCGCTACTGTTGCGCTGATCGCCCTGCCAGGCGCCCTGCCCGCGCAATCGCCGGCAACGGGGCCGACGCCAGTGCAATCGCAGGCGCCGACAAATGCCGACACCAAAGGCCCCGCCGCCGCCGCCCTGCTGGAAGGCACGGCCCTCCCCCGCAACATCGATCTCAACGCCGCCACCGAATTCGGCTACGGCTTCTTCCAGCAGAAGTGCCTCACGTGCCACGGCAATCCTCAGTACGAAAAGGCGCCGCCGCCCGCAGCGCTTTATCAGTACACGCCCGAGCGCATCTACGAATCGCTCGCCACCGGAGTCATGGCCAGCGTCGTGGGCAATCAGCTGTCGGACGCGGAAAAGAAAGCAGTCGCCGAAACCATCACCGGTCAGCGCATCGGCGCAGCAGGCTCCGGTGATGCCGACAAGATGCCGAATCGCTGCAAGTCGAACCCGCCGCTCGAGACCACCGCGAAGCGCTCGGCCTGGAACGGCTGGGGAGCAGACACTCAAAACACCCGTTTCCAGAGCGCGGCCGCCGCGGGGCTAACCGCAGAGGACGTTCCACACCTGAAGCTACGCTGGGCTTTCGGGCTCCCGAACAGCACTTCGGCGTATGCCCAGCCGGCGATGGTGTTCGGCCGAGTATTCATCGGCGCCGACACGGGCTACGTCTATTCGCTGGATGCCGACACGGGATGCGTGCACTGGTCCCTCAATGCAGGCAAGAGCATTCGAACCGCAATGACCATCGGCCGCGTGAAATGGCGCGGCTCGAGCCGCCACGCCGTGTTCTTCGGCGATCGGCATGCGAATGTGTACGCGGTGGATGCGCACACGGGTGAGAAGCTGTGGACAGCCCATCCCGAAGACAACTTCACGGCTCGCATCACGGCCGCCCCGACTTACTACAAGGGCCGGCTCTATGTGCCGCTTTCCTCTTTCGAAGAGTTCAGCGCAGCGACGGCAACGTATGAGTGCTGCAAATCCGTAGGCGGCGTCGCGGCTCTCGATGCAAACTCCGGGAAGTTGCTTTGGAAGACGCACGTCGTTCCGGAGCTCCCCAAGCCGACGCACAAGAATTCGCTCGGCGTGCAGCAGTGGGGGCCGGCGGGTGGCGCCGTGTGGAACTCTCCAACCGTCGACCCCGTCAGGCACGCCGTGTATTTCGGCACCGGGGATGCCACTACCTATCCGGCAATCGACACCTCGGATGCGGTGATGGCGCTGAACATGGATACGGGCCGCATCCTCTGGACGTATCAGGTTCACAAGAACGATTCGTTTCTCGTCGGCTGCGGCAAGAACCCCGCGGAGAATTGCCCGAAAGTCGTAGGACCGGATTGGGACATTCCCGCTTCGCCCGTGTTGCAGACACTGCGCGATGGCACGCGTCGGCTCATCGTGGTGACGAAGCCGGGTGACGTGCTGTCACTCGATCCAGACAAACGCGGCGAGCTCGTCTGGCGCACGAATGTGTTTGGCCCCGTGGCGGGTGACGGGCCCGCGCGCGCCGGCGAGCCCTCTACTCCCGGCATCTTCTGGGGAGCCGCGATGAATGGCGAGGCGGCGTACTTCGGGCTCATGCGCGGCGGCATGGGCGCCATCGATATCGCAACAGGCAAGCGGCTGTGGCTGAACCCGTTGGGTACTCCGGAAGGGGTGACCTACGCCTCTGCGACAACGGCCTTTCCGGGTGTCGCACTTCAAGGGTCGTCGGACGGCAAGCTCCAGGCAGTCGCCACCACGGATGGAACCTTGCTGTGGTCGTTCGAAACGCGGCGCGAGTTCGATACGGTGAATGGCGTGAAGGCGCGCGGTGGGTCTATCAGCGCACCCGGCCCCATCGTCGCGAATGGGATAGTGCTCGTGGGCTCGGGCTACGCGATTCTCGGCGGCACGCCGGGGAACGTGCTGCTGGCGTTCTCCCGCTAGACTCGTAAACGCTGGGCTTCAAGCCCGACGAGAAACTCTAGAAGCTTCCCTGCAACGACAGATACCACCCGCGCTGATCTGGCTTCATCGCAATGTTGCCCAGGTCGGCGTAGGCGGCGGTCATCGATAGATACTTGGTGGGGAACCAGGCTGCAAAGCCATCCCAGTAGTCGTCTTCCTCGAACGAGCTGAGGTTGTTCGGCTTTTGCCGATACTCCGCGCCCAGCACCACTGAGTCTGTCAGGAACGCAGCGACGCTGCCTTCACCCATCACTTTGTGTGAATCGTTGCGGTCGCCGCCGAAGCCGAGAATGCCGAGCTGGTTCGCATTCGTCGCACGCAACGTTGCGTTCACCAGCCACATTCTGGAGAACGGCCCGGCCAGATAGACCTTGGTGGCGGCGACGTAGTAGTCGACGCCGCTATCGTCTCGTGCGCCCAGGAGCTGCGGCACGAAACTGAAATCCGAATTCTTCTTGTACTGCAGACCCGCTGACACCTGCGGGTACCAGCTATCCTGGTCGAACACGGCATCGCCGAACAGGCGCACCTTCGCGCCAAACACGCTCTGCCCGATCGCCTGGTCGGGAATGATCTTGTCCAGATCGAAACGCTGGCGGGCGTAGGAAAGCTCCACTCGGTCGCGGATGCCGAAGGCCATGCCACACGAGCGAAGCTGGAAGTCCTGAGGATTGACGGAGGTGCAGAACGCGCTGGCGCCAACCTGGCGGTCGGTGCCGAGCCCTGCGATCAGGGCCCATGGCGTGAGTCCACCGCCCGCGCTGCCTTCCAGCTGCATCACACCGCCCGTTGCGAGCAGCCGGTTCCCCGCATGCGTGGCGGCCGCCGAAGCGACGATCAGCCCGCCGACAACCGTAATACCCAGAAAAAAGCGCCAACCTTTGCGTCGAGGACGGTGAATCGAATTCGGAACCATGAGACTGAGAGCTCCCCGCGTGCGATGTACATCACAGAAACACGGCGTTTCCCGGCTCGCCGTGACCAATGCGCGCGCATTCTGTGCAAAGCGCTCCCGGAATTCTGTGAAGTGTGAGTCGTTTAACAGGGACACACGACCTCAGAAGCTAACTTGATGCGTCGCTTCTCACCCTTGGACACTTCGTCATGGCGCGCTCGCGTACCCTGCTGGCTGCCGCATTGGGCGGTCTCTTTTTAAGCGCGGGCTCCTCGCCCTCCCATGCCGAAGCTGCCGACACCGCCCGTACGGCTACGGTGGCGGTTGCGACACCCGGTTCGCTCTACGAACGCCTGGGCGGCGCCGACAAGGTCTCCGCCTTTGTCGATGACACCATCGACCGGGTCGCCGCCGACCCGCGCATGAATCAATCGTTCGACAAGGTGAACCTCAAACACGTGAAGGACATGCTGTTGGAGCAGATCTGCTCGCTGGCAGGCGGCGGCTGCAAGTACACCGGCGACACCATGCGCGACGTGCACGCCGGCCACCACATCAGCAACGCCGAATTCTTCCAGCTGGTCGAAGTGCTGCGGGATTCGATGCGCGAGCACGGCGTCGCGCTGAGCGAACGCAACGAATTGCTCCAGATACTCGCCCCGATGAAGCGGGACGTGGTCGAGCGCTGAGGCGCGCCGTCATGCGCCCGGGGTTGTTCGCCGTCGCGATAGCGCTGGTGTGGGCGCATCCGGCGTTCGCCACCGACGTGCTGATCGATGTTCGCGATGCCAAGGGCAACCCGCTGGCGGAGGCCGTTGTGTATGCCGAGCCCATCGGTGCGGCCGCGCCCGCCGCTGCGGGCGTGCCCAAAGCCACCATCGACCAGGTGAACAAGGAGTTCGTGCCGCGCGTCTCTATCCTGCAGACCGGCACATCAGTGAGCTTTCCGAACAGCGACAACATTCGCCATTCCATCTATTCATTCTCGGCGCCGAAGACGTTCACGACCAAGCTCTATTCGGGACGCGAAGCGGCGCCTATTGTCTTCGACAAACCAGGTCTCGTACTCCTCGGCTGCAACATTCACGACCTGATGGTGGCGTGGGTGGTGGTGGTCGACACTCCGTGGTTCGAGAAGAGTGGCGCCGATGGTGTCGGCACACTGAAAGGCCTGCCGCCCGGCGACTACAAACTGAGCACCTGGTTTCCCTCCCCCGCGGCCTTTTCGCCAACCGTCACGGCCCTGCACGTCGCAGGTGATGCGCCACTGCGCCAGAAAGTGCAGCTGGACGTCGAATCCTGATGCGCATTCACCGCCTCCAGACCCGCATCATCGTGCTCTTCGTAGCGCTGCTGAGCCTCGTGCAGGGGGCAGCGTTCTGGGTGGTGAATGAGGCCAACTCGCGCAACGCCCAGGCGAAAGTCGAAGAAGAACTGAACGTCGGCGAGCGGGTTTTCGCACGCCTGCTGCAACAGAACGCCGAGAAACTCGGCCAGTCGGCGCGCGTGTTGGCCGCGGATTTCCCGTTCCGCGAAGCCATTGCCACGCACGACACCGCAACCATTGCGTCGGCGCTGACCAACCACGGCGCTCGCATTGGCGCAGATGCCATGCTGTTCGTGGATCTCAACGGCCAAGTGGTTGCAGACACGTTGCGTCCGAAGGACTCGACGCGCGCGTTCGAGTATCCGTCGCTGCTGAAGACCACGAAGAACGGCACCGGCTCGAGCATGCAGGTGCTCGATGGCCGCGCCTTCCAGCTGGTCACGGTGCCTGTGATGGCTCCGCTTCCAATCGGGTGGGTGGTCATGGGTTTCGCCGTAGACGACACGCTAGCGCGCGATCTGCGGCAACTCACAGCGCTGGAGGTGTCTTTCGCCCAGCACGATTCCGCGATCGGCTGGCGAGTGCTGGCCTCCACACTGGATGCCCGGGACCAAACCGACCTGACAGGAGCGATGCCGCCGGCGTCGCCTTCCGCATCCCGGCTCATCATGAGCATTGCCGGAGTCGATCATCAGGCACGAGTGATTCCGATCGATTCCAGAGGCGGCACGCGCATCGTGGCGGTGCTACACCGTTCGCTGGTGGGCGCGCTCGCCTCTTTCGGCCAGCTGCGCAGGACGCTCTTCGTTCTCGCAATCGTGAGCCTGCTCGTTTCGATCGCGGGCAGTATCGCCGTGGCGAGGAACATTACCCATCCGCTACAGACGCTTGCCACGGCTGCGGCGCGCATCCGGCAAGGCGACTACAGCATCCCGGTTACAGTGGAGCGCACGGACGAGATCGGCGTGCTCGCCGCAAGCCTCAATCACATGCGCGGTGGCATCGCCGATCGTGAGCGGCGCATCCTGAAGCTGGCTTACCAGGACCCGCTGACCGACCTCGCGAACCGCTCGAAGTTTTCGGACCAGCTCGAGCGCGCCATGGCGCTCGCAACCACCGAAGGGCGGCGCCTCACGATCCTCATGATGGATCTGGACCGGTTCAAGTACGTGAACGATACACTCGGACACAGCGTGGGCGATCATGTGCTTCGAGAAGTGGGCAAACGCCTGCAACGCATCGTTGTCGGCTCCGAGTGCGTGGCACGGTTGGGCGGCGACGAGTTTGCGGTGCTGATGAATCGCACGGGCGATACGGACTTCGTCGGCACCGCGCGCGAAATCATCAGCGCGCTCGAAGTGCCGATTCTGTTCGAAGGCCAGCCGCTGGATGTCGGCACGAGCATCGGTATTGCGCATTTCCCGGAGCACGGGAGCGACGCGCAGACGCTGGTACGCAACGCGGACATCGCCATGTACGTGGCGAAGCGGAACAAATCGGGGTTCGCTACTTACGACCCGCACTACGATACCAGCCAGCAAGAACACCTTTCACTGCTGGGCGAACTACGCAGGGCTGTGGAGCAGAACGAGCTGCGCGTCTTCTATCAACCCAAGGTGTCGCTGCATTCCGCCAATGTGAGCTCTGTGGAAGCGCTGCTGCGGTGGGAGCACCCTTCGCGCGGCTTGGTGAGCCCGGCGTTGTTCATTCCTTTCGCCGAGCACACGGGGTACATCAAGATACTTACGCGCTGGGTGTTGCGTGAAGCCATTCGTCAGTGTGGCGAGTGGTGTCGGGCCGGGCTTCGATTGCAGGTGTCGGTGAATATCTCGGCGCGCGATCTCATGAATCGGGAATTGCCGGATATGGTGGCTGCGTTGCTCGAGGAGCACGACGTTGCACCCAATTTGCTGTGCCTGGAGATTACCGAGAGTGGGTTCATGGATGACCCGGCACATGCGCAGAAAGTGCTCGATCGGCTTGCGAAGCTGGGATTGCAGCTTTCGATAGACGATTACGGAACCGGATATTCGTCGCTGTCCTACATCATGCGATTGCCGGTGCAGGAATTGAAGATCGATCGATCGTTCATCGCCAGCATGGTGGGCAATGCGGATATCTCGACGATCGTGCGGTCAACGATTGAATTGGGGCACAACCTCGGGTTGAAGGTTGTCGCGGAAGGCGTTGAAGACGTGGAGAGCTGGAACCTGCTCGCGGCGCTGGGGTGTGATGATGCGCAGGGGTACTTCATGAGCAAGCCGCTGGATGCCAGGGCGCTTGCAAAGTGGATGCGCGAGCACGATGGTGTTTTCAGTTCACCGGGTGCCGCTGGCGTTGCAGGGACTGCAACAGTTCGGGCGCTGCAGGTCGGCCGTAACTAAGGGCGTCTTTCTTTCGGCGCGGCGCGCCGGCTTTAGAGAGTCGCCCTGTGCATGTGCATGTGCATGTGCATGTGCATGTGTGTGTGTGTGTGTGTGTGTGTGTGTGTCAGGTCAGGTCAGGTCAGGCACTCTTGATGCCGGCGCTCAGCGCCATGGGTGCGCAGGCCCTTGTTCCGGCCTGCCGCCGAGCCAGCAAGAGAGTGTTTTCCGCTAGTCAGGCCGCCAGTGACAGCGGCACAGGCTTCCCGATGGCATACCCCTGCACGAAATCCACGCCCATCTTGCGGGCGGCGTCGAGGGCGGCGGCGTCTTCCACCTGCTCGGCGATCACCTTGAAGTTCAGCGTGCGCGCGAGTTTGATCATGGCGGTGACCATGGCCTGGTTCACCGAGTCGGCCGCCAGGTTGCGCATGAACGACCCATCGATCTTCAGGTAATCCATCTGCAGGTTCTTGAGGTTCGAGAACGACCCCACGCCTGAACCGAAATCATCCAGCGCGAACTGGCAACCCATCCCATGCAGCACGCCCACGAACCGCCGCGCATGCTCCATGTTCGCAACCACCGCGCTTTCGGTAATTTCGAAGCACACCTGCGCAGGTGACACACCCGTGCTATCGAGGCATTCCACGACAAACTCGAGGAACTGCGTATCCGCCAACGTCTGACCAGAGATGTTGATCGCCACGCTGCGTGTGGCAGGCACCGGAATCGCGCCACGCCCCAACGCCGCAAGCGTCGTTTGAACGACCCAACGATCTACCAGCCCCATCAAGCGATAGCGTTCCGCGGCCCGCACGAAGTCCGCAGGCGGCACCTCGTGCCCCTCTTCATCCTGCAAACGCACGAGCACTTCCATGGCAGGCCCGCCACCGTTCTCGCCAAACGCCGGAACGATGGGCTGATGATAGAGTTGAAAGCGATTTTCCTTGAGCGCGGTCTGCAATCTCTGCAGCCACTGAATCTCACCCGTATGCCGAGCCAGGGCCTCATCCCGCGCCGAGTACACAGCGACACGGCCAGAGCCCTGCTTCTTGGCGACATAGCATGCGGAATCCGCCGCAGCCATCAGCTCCTCGAGCGTGCCGCTCTCGCGTGACACTTCGACCAAGCCGATCGACGTGCCAATGTTGAAGATCTTGTCCTTCCACACGAAGCGATAGTCGGCGACCGCACGGCACACGTCGTCCGCGATCTGCCGCGCTTTATCCAGAGGACAGCCAACGAGCAGCATGCCGAACTCATCGCCGCCGAGACGCGCAACTGTGTCGCTGTCACGAACGGCATCGCGCAGAAGCTTCGCCACTTCGCGCAACATGCTGTCGCCGGCAAGGTGCCCGCTCGTGTCGTTCACTACCTTGAATCGATCGAGATCGATGTAGCACAGCACGTGCTGGCCATCGCCCCGGTGCCCGCTCTCGACGGATTCTTCGAGCCGACGCTCGAACTCGCGGCGATTCACCAGCCCCGTCAGCGCATCGTGCGTGGCCTGGTAAGACATCTGGCGCGCAAGGCCGCGCAGCTCCGTCACGTCGTGAAGCAGAACGACCGCGCCTGTAACGGCCTTCTCTGCATCGCGAATCGGTGAAGCGGAAAGCTCGATCGAACGCTCGCTGCCGTTGGCCTTCGACAGCAGCAACGCGCGGCGGCTCAGGTTCACCGGAGCGCCGGTGGTGAGCGCCTGCTTCACGGGATCGTTCAGGAGCCGGCGATCGGTCTCATCCACGAGACCCACAATCTCTTCGAGCTTCTTGCCAATGGCCTGCGAAGCCTCGGTGCCGGTGAGACTCTCCGCGGCCCCATTCAGGTAACTGATGCGCCCATCCGTATCGGTGGCGATGATCGCTTCGGCCAGCGAATCGAGCGCGAACAGCGTGATAGGGGAAATGCTGCTCGCTGCGGCAAGCTGCGCGGGCAACTGTCGCAGCGCCGGCATCGTCTGCGTGGGGACGATCTCCACGCCGGTGATCAGCAGCGCAGGCTCGCCTTCGTATTCGATGACGGTGGAGGTAATCTCGAGGCGGCTGATCTGCCCCTGCAGGCCCACCATCTCGATCTCGTAACGCTCGGCCGCAGGCTCGGCGAGCAGGCGCCGGCGCATGTTCTCGCTGACGAGGTCTGAATACTCCGGTGGCACGAGATCGGCGAGCCGCCGCCCGATCAGCTCGACGCGGTCGGCACCGACAAAGCTTGCGAACTGCTTGTTCGCGTGCAGGATGACTTCGCGATGGATGAGCACCGCTTCATGGATGCGATCGGCCAGCTCGCCGAACAGCTTCGGGCTCGCATGGCCGCGGTCGCGGTCTGACGGCACCGCGGACACGCGTGTAATCAAGTGGTTGACGGTGGTGGCGAGTGCGGAGACCTCCGGGAGATCCGACTGCACATCGACGCGCCCGCTGAGGCGACCACCCACGGCGATACGCTGAAGCTGCTGCGCCAGATCTCCGACCGCCTTCAGCTCACGGCGCTGAAGCCAGTAGAGGACCAGGAGAAGCGCCGCGACGAGCCCCAGGAGAAGGCACAATAGCCCCAGGATCGACATCTTCTTTTTCTCAATGCCCCGTTCGAGAGCGCGTTTTCACCGAACGCACTAGTTGATCTTTTAGTGTCCGGCACAACGCTGTGGCCGGAAGCATAGCGCAGCAACCATGTCGCCCTGTCTGTGTTTCACCATATCTCGTCGCACATCCGCTTGGCAGATTCATGGAAAACCCTTAACTTCTCGGGCCCTTTCAACAGGCACAATAAGTCCAATATTGCATCCGGAGCGACCGCACATGCCGCTATCTCTCGCCCGCGAACAAATGATCGAGCAACAGGTGCGTGCCTGGGAGGTGCTCGACGCGCGCGTGCTCTCGATTCTTCGCACTGTCGCTCGCGAGCAGTACGTACCAGACTCCCAGCGCTTTCTTGCGTTCGCCGATGTTGAGATTCCGTTGTCGAATTCCCAGCACATGCTCCGGCCGAGCGTCGCTGGGCGCCTCCTGCAGGCTCTGGAGCTCTCCGGCACCGACCGCGTGCTCGAAGTCGGAGCTGGCTCGGGCTTCCTGACTGCCTGTCTCGCCAAGGCGAGCGCGCACGTTCGCTCACTGGAAGTGTTTCCAGATCTGGCGGACCTCGCTAGGGCCCATCTCACCGCCGCTGGCGTGGGTAATACGGAAGTCATCACTGCGGATGCCATGCAATACGGGGGCCCGCTGGAGAGTGCCGCTGGTGGCGCCGGGCGCTATCACGCCATCGCGGTCACCGGCTCGCTGCCGGTCTACGACAATCGTTTCGAGCGCCTGCTCGAAATCGGCGGCCGGCTCTTCGTCATCGTGGGCGACGCGCCGGTCATGGACGCGCGCCTCGTCCGGCGTGTGTCCGAGGACGGCTGGGTCACCACCAGCCTGTTCGAAACCGTGGTCGACCCTCTGGTAAACGCCCGGCGGCCCCCCGGGTTCTCTTTCTGAGGTTCGATCGATGGTGACCGAGATCACACCTTCTGAGCTTCACGCGCGGCGTGCCGCAGGTAACGGGCCGGTGGTGGTGGATGTCCGCGAAAAGTGGGAGCTGGACGTCGCCAGCATTCCGGATGTCCTGAACATACCGATGAACGACATTCCGGCACGCATAGGTGAGCTGGATAGCGGCCAGGAAGTGGTCGTCATGTGCCGTTCCGGCGGCCGGAGCATGCAGGTGGCGAACTTCCTCGCCCGTAACGGGTTCAAGTCAGTCGCCAACCTCACGGGGGGAATCCTCGCGTGGTCGCGCGACGTCGACCCGTCCGTCAGCGCGTATTAATTCAGCGCGCATTCGTGGCTCGGAAGCCTGAAGCCCTTGCCGCAATGAAAGACCAACTGATATAGTGATATACAACACCGCTTTAGTAAGACTACGCCGCCAAAGGGAAATTTCATGAAACGCGCGATTGGCGTTGCCCTCTTTCTCCTGTCGCTCGGGCCCGTGGCCCACGCGGCGGACCTGTTGAGCGTCTACCAGGACGCGCTCGCGAACGACCCGGCCATCCGCGAAGCCGATGCCACCCGCAAGGCGAACCGCGAGGTTCGGCCACAGGCCTGGTCGGCTTTGCTGCCTCAGATTACGGGCAGCGCTTCCTGGACGAAGGGGCGCACCGAGAGCACCCAGCTGAGTTCGCAGTCCGATGAGAACACCGGAAACGTGGTGCTCTTCCCGCGTCAGTCCGTCATCCGGCCCGACACCAAAGCCTGGCAGATCGATCTGCGCCAGAACCTGTTCTCGTGGTCCAACTGGGCTTCGGTGCGCGCGGCGAACAGCCAGGTCGCGCAAGCGGAAGCGGACTATCAGTCTGCGGAGCAGGACCTCCTTCAGCGCACCTCACAGCGCTACTTCGCCGTGCTCTCCGCGCAGGACGATGTCGAGGCCCAGCAAGCGGCCCTGGATGCGTTTTCACGGCAGTTGGACCAGGCGAACAAGCGCTTCGAGGTGGGCTTGATCGCCATCACCGACGTTCAGGACACCAAAGCCGCGCATGACCAGGCGGCCGCCGCCGTCATCGCCTCCAAGCGATCCCTTGCCACGGCGGAAGAACAGCTCCGGGAGATCACCGGGCAGAAATACGACCAGTTCGCCCGCCCCGGCGACAACATGCCGCTGAAAGCGCCCGAGCCCAACGTCGAGCAGCAGTGGGTCGATGTCTCGCTGGACCAGAACCTTGCGCTGCTTTCGAGCCGCCTGCAGGCGGACACGGCCCGCGAGAACGTGCGCGTCCAGTTCGGCGGCCATCTGCCCACGATCGACCTGGTGGGCCGCCGGGATCACAGTGACGGAAACGGCACGGCGCAGTTCGGGTCGGCGACCTCGGGACTGTCCCCGGAGATCGACTTCCCCACCGGAGCCAACGACACAACGTACGGTCTGCAGGTCACCGTGCCAATATTCAGCGGCGGTCTCACGCAGTCCCGTGTGCGTCAGTCGCAGTACCAGTGGATCGCGGCTAAGGAACGCGTAACGCGCACCTCACGCGCGACCGAGCGCGCCGCACGCGACGCGTATCTCGGCGTGAATAGCGAGGTGGCGCGTGTAACTGCGCTCAAGCAGGCGCTCGAATCCAGCCAGACCGCATTGAAAGCCACCGAAGCCGGGTATGAGGTTGGAACCCGCACGTCGGTGGACGTGCTCGATGCGCGGCGCCTGCTGGTTCAGGCCCAGACGAACTACTCGCAGAGCCGCTATGCGTATTTGCTGAACGTCATCAGCCTGCGCCAGGCGGCCGGCAATCTGGACAAGAAGACGCTGGACGAGCTCAACGCGCTGCTCACCGTAACGGTGGCTACGGCGCCCACCGCTCCGGGTGTTCCGGTGCCGGCGCCCCCGGCTGGCCAGCCCGGCGCGCCTCCGCCAGCGAACTAAACGAACCCTTGATCGCGCTATTGACGCAATAGCGGATCAATCAGGCTCAGGAGCTTGTCCAGGGCCCCCCGATTGGCCTCCACAGCGGCGCGCCCGAGCGCGCCAATGCGGGCCCGCTCGGCGGGGTTCGACAGCAGTGCGGCAACGCGCTGAGCGAGTTCGGTGGAGTCCTTCACGATCTCGGCGGCGCCGCTGTCGATCAGAATCTTCGCCACGTCCGCACTGTTGAAGTTGTGCGGGCCGGCAAGCACCGGCAGACCCAACGCCGCGGGCTCGAGCAGGTTGTGCCCGCCCACCGTGACGAGACTGCCGCCGACGAACGCCACGTCGCCCATGGCGTAGAAATCCAGCAGTTCCCCGAGCGTATCCACCAGGATGACTTCGATATCCGGCGTGCGCGCCGACGGGTTGGAGCGACGGATGAAGCGCACTTTCTGCTTCTCCAGCCACGCGCCCACTTCGGCGAACCGCAACGGGTGACGCGGCACCAGCACCAGCAGCGCATTCGGATGCACGCGGCGCACCTGACGATGCGCTTCGAGCATGAGTTCCTCTTCTCCACCGTGCGTGCTGCCGGCCACCCACACCGGGCGGCCCGGGGCATACAGCTCGCGAAGCTCGTGGCCTTTTGTCGACACGTCCGGCGGCAGCACGAAATCAAATTTGAGATTGCCGGTGACATGTGTGCGCGTTGGATCTGCGCCGAGCGAACGAAAGCGCGCGGCATCGTCCTCCCCCTGCGCGGCGACGATGCCATGTGAGAGAACCTGCCTGAACAGCGTGAGGAAGCGCGTGTATCGCGTCATGGAGCGCGCGGAGAGCCGCGCGCTGGCCAGCACCAGCGGCACGCGACGGCGCCCACATTCGTAATAAAGGTTGGGCCACAGCTCGGTCTCGAAGATCACCGCTATACGCGGCCGCACCTTGTTGAAGAAGCGTTTCACGGAACCAGGAAGATCCAGTGGCATGTAGCGCATGGAGGCGCGATCTCCGAGGAGCACGCGCGCGCGCTCATCACCCATCGGTGTGAGCGTGGTGACCACCAGCGGAATACCTGGGTAGCGATCGTGCAGGCAGCGCACGAACACTGCGGCCGCCTGCACCTCGCCGACGGACACCGCGTGCACCCAGATGCTCTGTTCTTGCAGCGTCTCGCCCGCACCGAAGCGCTGAGAGAAATTTCGCCAGTAGCGGCGATCGCGAAGCCCACGAAACCACAGCACGCCGCAAAAGACGGGCGCGAGCAGGTAGGCCACGAGCGTGTACAGGTAACGCATGGCGGGCGAGTGTGCGCCTAAGCAGTGGGCTGCGTAGTGACGGGCTGCGGCGATTTGGCTGCTGCGGCCGCAGCGCCTGAAGCACCGGGGTGTCCACCGGCCTGGCGGTAGCCGTCGAGCAGGCCGTGCCAATCCGCTTCACTGAAGTGTTCCGGCGGCAGCTGCCAGGTGACTTTCTCGAGCGAACGTCGCAGCCGCACGAGATTGCCGTCGCACCACAGCCCCGGCTTGCGTAAGCGGCCGCGATCGAAATCTATGAGGTACACCGAGTCTTCGCCCACGAGCATGATGTTGTGTGCGTTGAGGTCCGCATGACACACGCCCAGGTCGTGAAACATGCGGATGACTCGCCCGATGGTGATCCAGCCGAGAATCGGAATGCCGCGAACTCTCAGCAATGCCGCGAGCGATACCGAATCCATCAGCCGTTCGGTGATGAGATCCGCCGTGTAGAAGAGGCCCTCGCGGCGATATCGCGCACCCACGGGTGCCGGCACGGGCAGCCCCGCGCGATGCAGGTGATACAGCAGCTGCCACTCTCGGAACGCGCGCGTTTCGGCTTCGCTGCGCCAGAGATACTGGTCGCGCATCACGCGTGCAATCAAGCCACCACGACGGTAGTGGCGCAGAACATAGCCTTTGTTGTCGGTGAGGATCATCTGGACCGCGCCGCGGCCGCGCGCCACGCCATCGAGCTCGCCGCGTTCCTTCCAGAACGCCGGCTCGAACCACGCTGCCGTTAGTTTGCCGCCCCGGGAGGCGTCATATAGCATTGCGCCGCCCGTGAGATCCTTCCGCCTGACCTCCGATCCAAGCGGCCATTGCCCGCTCATCGACGAGATCCCCTGATGTTGCCGAGGCCCCTGCCATTGGCCGAGCCGCCCCGCAGCGTCTGCCTGCTGAGACTCTCGGCAATTGGCGATACCTGCCACGCCGTGCCGATTCTGCGCACTTTGCAGCGGGCCTGGCCCAGGACGCAGTTCACTTGGATCATCGGCAAGACGGAAGCGCGCCTCATGTCCCTGATCGAGGGCGTGGAGCTTATCATCGTCGACAAGCGTGCCGGCCTCGGCGCGCGCCGCGAATTGCGTCAACAGCTGCGCGGCAGGCAATTCGACGTGCTTCTCCACCTGCAGCTTGCATTCCGGGCCAGCCTCGTCTCGCGCGAAGTCCGTGCCAGCGTGAAGGTGGGCTTCGATCGCGCGCGAGCCCGCGAGCTGCAGTGGCTGTTCACGAACGCGCGCATCGCCGCCCGAACGCGCGAGCATGTCCTGGACAGCTTCTATGGGTTCACGGAAGCGCTGGGGATCAAAGATCGCGTCGTGACCTGGGACGTGCCGCTGCCCGCCGAGGCACGCGAATACGCAGAGCGAATCATTCCGGACGCGCAGCCTACGCTCGTCATCAGCCCCTGCTCGAGTCACTCCGCACGCAATTGGCTGGCAGATCGCTATGCCGCCGTTGCGGACTACGCCGCCGGCCAACACGGAATGCGCGTGGTTCTGTGTGGAGGCCCCACGCAACAAGAGCGCGAGATGGGCGCTGCCATTGAAGCGGCCGTTCACGCGCCCGTGATCAACCAGATTGGTCGGGATACGCTGCCGCAACTACTGGCGCTGCTGGCCCGCGCCTCCGTGCTGGTGGCGCCGGACTCGGGGCCGGCCCACATGGCAAGCATGGTGCGCACGCCGGTCGTCGGCCTTTACGCCGCTACAAACCCCGCGCGCAGTGGCCCCTATCTTTCGCGTGCCTGGTGCGTGAATGCGTACGACGAGGCGGCACAGCGGTTCCGCGGCCGCTCGTCAGAACGACTGCCGTGGACGGAAAAGATCGAGGAGCCTGGTGTGATGGAACTCATCACTGTCAAGCAAGTAACCTCGAAGCTCGACCAGGCGCTGAAGTATTCTGCAGGCGCGAACGCAACCTGATTCGCGAATTCAACGTGATGTGGAAGGGCTCTCGATGAAAGACATTCTGGTTCCGATTTCGCCCGGCGAGCTGCTCGACAAGATCACTATCCTGCGCATCAAGGCGGCGCGAATGACCGATGCGGCGAAGGTTGCGAACGTGCGGCTCGAGCTGTCGCTACTGGAGCAGACCTGGGAGGATTCCGTGGACGGGCCGGACGCCGCCGCGGCGGAGATTCAGGCGCTGCACACCGTGAACGAAAAGCTGTGGGCCATCGAAGACGACATTCGCGAGCAGGAAAGGGCAGGAAACTTTGGCGCACGCTTCATCGAGCTGGCGCGCGCGGTTTACATGGAAAACGACGAGCGCGCGGCGATCAAGAAGCGCGTCAACGTAATGCTCGGCTCGCGCATCGTCGAAGAGAAGTCCTACAAGCCGTACCGGCCCGGCTGACCGCGCACCGTCAGCGCTTGAGCGTGTACTCCGCCCCACAATAAGGGCACTTCGCCCACCCGGTCTGCTCCACCGGCAGATACACGCGCGGGTGCGAGTTCCACAAATACATTTCCGGCATCGGACAGGCGAGCGGCAGATCTTCTGCCGACACCTCGTACTGGCTCTGGGCGTTGGGCTGAATCAGCGGTCGGGGCGGCGTCGCGGCCATCGGGCGAGTCTCGGGTCAGTGGCAGGTAGCGCGGCCGATTATACGTGTCGCCCCGGTGAATGGGGCGACACGTGCATGCCTGGGAGCCTGTCGGAGCAATAGCCGTCTACTGCGGCCGCCCCTCATGGGGCAGCTTGACGCGATCGTTTCGCTTACATAGTCCCCGCTATGCGCGCGAAACGATCGCGTCAAGCTGCCCCATGAGAGTCGCCCTCGCTACGACGCCTATTACTCCGACAGGCTCCTAGCCGGACCCGCGGGCGTGGGCTTCGGCGAGAGCCTCGCGGAGCACACTTTCCTTCACTCCCCGCCGCCGCAACGCCTCGGTGAGCTTACGCAGGGTTTGTAGCTCGGCCTGCGACTCGTCGCGCCTGAGGCCTTCGCTGATGTAGCTCTTCAACAGGGTCTGGTAGGCGGTGAACCCGCGTGTCGGCGCGATGGATTTCAGCGAATCCACGACATCCACGGGGATTCTCATGGTGATGGTGGTGCTGGGCCGATCCTTGCTCAGGCGCTTTTTCAGTCGTTCAGTGATCATAGAGTTGCTCTTCGGTGGCCGTTGCAGGCCAGGCTGAGATGATGCGGATGAACTCGCCGTCGGTCTCGGCATGGACCACGACCAACAGCCTGCCCGCGCTGCTGAAGCCAATGGCCTTGTCCCGGCATTCACCGTTGCGCGCCGCTTCCGTGACCCGCAGCAGGGGGTCTTCGAAAACCGTTGCGGCTTCGGTGAATTCCACGCCGTGCTTGTCGAGATTGTGCGTGCCTTTTTCCATGTCCCACACGAACTGCGTGTGATCCAGCTCGAACTCGATGTCCATGAGATTACCACTCCCGTATTTACTTTGTAAATACAATGTCAGCTTACGCGAGGAGTGATGGTCGAGTGAGCGGTGCAGCGTTGGCATTCGCAAATCGGCTGCGTTCGCGCAGAAATGTGGGGCGCAGCTTTGACTGATCCGGCGCCGTGCCAGGAAGACGCCGGTGCGAACGCGCACTGGCACCGGCGGCGCTGCCAATCTCTGAAACGCCCAGTGCCCTCCACCCGCAGTTTGCCCACCGCCGGCACCCCGTTGAGCCGGGAAAAGAATCCCCGAGTGTCCTCCTCG
>JBDTUL010000057.1:0-17920 GCA_040007735.1 Gammaproteobacteria bacterium
TCATGAGCATTCCGGAGGACGAGCGGCGCCTGCGCTCGATCGTGGATGTCACATGGATCGTGTCGGAGAACTGGCTCAACTACGTGGAGCTTCACGACCGCAAGCTCACGGTGGAAGCCATTCTCGATGGCTATTACGAGATTCTCGAAGTGCTGCGGCCTTACCTGTGCTCCGACCCGCAGCAGATCACTCGCGAGTCGTATCTCACCATTCAGCAGATGGCGCCGCAGCCGGGCGCTGTCGGTGATGCCGCCGAGGGGGATGTCGATTTGCAGCCGGCGGATGCGGGGGCATTGGCCTAGATAGCTTCTGTTCTTCTTCTCAGCCGCCCCCCCTGGGACGGATCCCGGCGTAACACTGCATCGCTCCCGCGCCTCAAAGGCTGAGCGTATTCAGGCAACGGTGCCCCCGGCACCTGCAATCGTTGTTCTACCGCTACACGGCGCGGGTTAAACGTCTCAGGATCGTGCACGAATCCGGGCCTTGCACCGAGAAAGAGGCAACCCTCCGCCGGCCACGGCGCGGGGCCACCGGGTTTAGGTCGAGCAGGCTAAAAGGGCGCTGTACAACGCCATGCGCCTTGCCGACAGTAGGCCGGCTTGCGCAACCCCCGTAACACGTCAGTTTCAGCAGTTAATGGAACCTACTGTCGCCCGGCTCAAACCTTTCCTCGCCACGCTCCAGACCGGCCGCACCTACTACTGGTGCAGCTGCGGACGCTCAAAAAAGCAGCCCCTGTGTGACGGCTCCCATGCCGGCACCGGTTTCGAGCCCTTCAAATATGCTGCTCAGGCCGGCGAAGAAGTGTTGTTTTGCGGCTGCAAACACACTGGCACCCCGCCCTTCTGCGATGGCGCCCATACGAATCTGCCCGGCGGCTCGCCCCTGGACGACGCGAACAGCGAAGCGAACCGGGCCGTGCCGTGCGTGCCGGAAGGCGCCGACGCGCGCGCCATGCTCGACGGAAACTGCTACGTCTTCTCCCCCTCGCGCGCGCAAATGACGGAACGCGGAACGCTCCGCTATTGCACAGCCATCTCCGGCGAGTTCGGCTCGCTCTACCAGACCCAGTTCTACCTGAAGGCAGCCACCGGCTCGTCGCCTGTCATGGCGTTCGGCGATCGGGACGTCATCCTGTTCGTGGCCGCCGGTGCCGGCACCCTGTGGATTTCGGGCCGCCCCTTCCCGGTGAAGGCGACCGACGGCGTGTACGTGCGCCCTTCCGAAGCCATACAGATCTCGAACGACTCCGACACGCCAATAGAAATCTTCGTGTCGGCGTGCCCGCTGTCGGAGATCACGTGGCTGGAGAAGATGCCGTCGGGTTTCGACGCTGAATTCCCGACGCGCGTGGTCTCGGTGGACGTCAACCAGCGTCACGACATGGGCCCGCGCTATTTCCAGGTGCTGGTCGACAAGGCCATCGGCTCGAAAGTGATCACGCAGTTCATCGGTCACATTCCCGAGTCGAAAGCCGCCCCGCACCGCCATCTTTACGAAGAAGCCATCATCGTGCTGGCAGGTGTTGGCTGCATGTGGACGGAAGGCCGCAAAGCTCCCGTGCGCGCGGGTGACGTCATCTTCCTGCCCCGCAAGCAGGAACACTCGCTGCAATCGACAACCCCGCAAGGGCTGGATGTGGTCGGCGTGATTTATCCCGGGGACAACCCGAGCATCAACTACTGAGGTATGACTGTGACTGCACCGCTCAATACAACACAAAAACTCCTGGGCGTTTCCGTGGCCAGCTTTGTCGCCCTGGCGCTCGCGCAATCACCGGCACGCGCCGCTGAGGAGCCCTCCGCGGACTCCCTCGAAGAAGTCGTAGTCACTGCGGACAAGCGCGGCGAAACATCCACTCAGAGTGTTCCCATCGCCATCCAGGCGATCTCCGGCGCCACGCTCGAGAAAACCGGCGCGGTGGAATTCGCCGATTACGCGGCGACCGTCCCGAGCCTCTCGTACGCCGACCTCGGCCCGGGCGACAAGAAGTATGTGATCCGCGGTATCACCTCCACAGGGCCTGCGACGGTGGGCGTGTACTACGACGAAGCCGTCATCACGGCCTCGAACGCGAACGACGGCGGCGGTCGTCAGCCGGATATCCGGCTGTTCGATCTGGATCGCATCGAAGTGCTGAAGGGCCCGCAGGGCACACTTTACGGCGCCAGCTCCATGAGCGGCACCATTCGCTACATCACCCGCAAGCCCGATCTCGAAAAGCTCGGTGGATATGTCGAAGCCGAGGGCTCCGACACTGAGAAAGGCAACACGAACTGGGGCGTCAACGGCGCGCTGAACCTGCCCATCGTGGAAGGCAAGCTCGCGCTGCGTGTCACGGGCTGGGACGTGGACAACAGCGGTTACATCGACAACCCGCGCATTCCGGCGGGCGCCATCAAGGACATCAACAACGATGTCACGAAGGGCGGGCGCGCCACGTTGCGCTGGCAGGCGCTGGATAACCTCAACATTCTGGCCACCGCCACCTACCAGACACTGAAGGCGAACGGCTCGTCGCGCTACACGCCCGAAGGCACGCTCTCGTTCCCGCCGCCGAGCGTGGGGCCGATACCCGGTTTCCCGTCCATTCCGGGCGGCGACCTGGTGAACACCGACCTGACGCGCGACCCGTGGGACGAGAAGATCAACATCTTCGGCCTCACCGCAGAATACACGGCGCCGTACGGCACGATCACCGCCACGTCCAACTACTTCAAGCGCGACATCGCGTACGCGTTCGATTCCTCGCCCATCCTGTTCTTCTTTGGCGTGCCGATTCCCGGCATCACCCTCCAGCCGCAGGATCGCCAGATCGTCTCGAGCGAGCTGCGGTATTCGTCCAAGCTCGACGGCCCGGTGAATTTCGTCGTCGGCGCCTTCTCGCAGAACGAGAAGAACCACTTTGAAGTGAACGTGCTCACGATCGATGCCTTCGGCAACGCGGTCGGCAGCTTCAGCCGCCTCGATGCGGACGATGCGCTTCAGCATGCCGACGGCAACACATTCTTCGGCCGCACCGACAACAACACCATCGATCAGTACGCAGCCTTCGGCGAAGTCACTTACACGATCACCGACAAGCTCTCCGTGCTCGGCGGCGTGCGCTACTTCCATTCCAAGCAGGACAGCTCGCAGGAAACCCTGCATCCGTTCGGCGGCTTCGGCCCGAACATTCCGGTGGGTGTGCAGACCAACTCGGCCACGGCCTCGAAGACCACGTTCAAGGCGAACGTGTCGTACAAGCTCACCGACGACTCACTCCTGTACGCGACGTTCTCGGAAGGCTTCCGCATCGGGGGCACCAATGCCGCCGACCTGCCGTTCGCCAGTGGCATTCCGCCGGCCTATGACCCGGATTCGCTGAAGAACTACGAAATCGGCGCGAAATCCGAGTTCCTGGACCACAAGCTGCGTTTGAACGCCGCGGTCTATCGCATCGACTGGAGCGACATCCAGGTGCAGGCGATCGACACCACGGGCGCGTTCCCGTTCACCACCAACGCCGGCACCGCGCAAGTGAACGGCTTCGAGATCGAAGCGAACGCGATTCTGGCGCCGGGACTGCAGTTGGACTTCGGCGGCTCGTACACCGATGCCACGCTCACCGCCGACCAGCCGTTGATCCCGAACAACCCGAACCTGGGCAAGGATGGCGACCGGCTGCCGAAGGTGCCGAAAGTGCAGCTCGCGGCGGCACTCACCTACACCATGCCGGTGATGGGCGATGCCGAGCTGGCCTTCCGTGCGGACGTGAGCCATCGCGGCTCCTCGAACACGCAGTTCAATTCGAGCGCGGCCAACACTTTCCCGCTCGGGTTCAACGTGCCGCTGGATTCGTATGAGCTGGTGAACCTGCGGGCCACGTACACGAAGGACCAGTGGGTCGCGAGCCTGTTTGCGAAGAACGTGTTCGACGAGCGCGCCCAGGTGGACGCCATCGCATCCGACCAGGACCCGCTCGCTCGCATCACCGTGCGCCCGCGAACGATCGGTGTATCCATCAAGCGCACGTTCTAAGCCATGCAAGCCGAAGACGTGATCGCGCGTGAGGGCGGACTGAAGCGCGCCCTCACGTCGCGGCAGCTCACCATGATCGGGCTCGGCGGCGCGCTCGGCACCGGTCTGTTCATGGGCAGCGGCATCGCCATCGCCTATGCGGGGCCGGGTGTGCTGGTGAGTTACGTCATTGCGGCGTTCATCGCGCTGGCCGTGATGTACAGCCTCTCTGAGATGGCCGTGGCTCACCCCACGGCCGGCTCCTTCGGCACTTACGCGGATATCTACCTGAGCCCGTGGACGGGCTTTCTGGTTCGCTACACGTACTGGGCCGCGCAGGTGGTCGCCATTGGCGGTGAAGCCGTCGCCATCGGCCAATACCTCACGTACTGGTTTCCTTCGCTGCCTATCTGGACGTCCGCACTCGTCGCGGGCAGCACCATTTTCTATGTGAATAGCCGGTCGGTGGCGAACTTCGGCACCGCGGAGTACTGGCTGTCGATGATCAAGGTGACGGCCGTCATCGCGTTCATCCTGTTCGGGCTGGCGGCGATCGTCGGCATCGGCACACCGGCCACCGGGTTCGACAACTACACCGTCGATGGCGGCCCCTTCCCGCATGGCTACAAAGGCGTGTGGATGGCCGTGATCATGGCGGTGTTCTCGTTCACCGGCATGGAAGTCATCGCGGTAACCGCCGGCGAAGCGGAAAACCCAAGCGTGTCGCTGCCGCGAGCCATGAAGCAGATGCTGCTGCGGCTGGCGCTGTTCTATTTCCTGTCGCTCGCCGTCATCCTGGCGGTTACGCCGTGGAGCCACACCGGCGCCACCGTCGTTACCCAGAGCCCGTTCGTCAGGGTGTTCGCGAACTTCGGTTTTGCGTGGGCGGCGAGCGTGATGAACTTCGTCATCATCAGCGCCGCGTTTTCCAGCATGAATACGAATCTGTATTTGTGTACGCGCATGCTGTTCTCGCTCGCACGTTCTAAAGATGCGCCGAGGGCCTTAGGGGAAGTAAGCACGCGTGGCGTGCCCTGGCTCGCGGCTGCCGTTTCCACGGCCGGCGTGCTGGTCGCCGCCATGACGGCGTACGTCAGCACCAAGGCTTACAACTATCTGTTTGGTGTCGCGCTCTTCGGCGCCATCCTCACGTGGATCATCATTCTCTCGACGCACATTCAGTTTCGCCGCAAGTATTCGAAAGAGAAACTCGCCCAGCTTGCCGTGCGCGCGCCCTTCTCGCCGTACATGCAGATTCTCGGGCTGGTGCTGCTGGTGGCGGTGCTCGTCACGATGGGGCTCGACTCCGAGTTCTGGGATATCGCAATCATTGTGGGCGTGCCCTGGGTTGCGGCCGTGAGTCTCTGTTACGCCCTGGTGCGGCTACGGCGCGCTCGGCGGGCCGTAACCCCTCGAGTGGAAGTGGCGGCAGGCAACGACGCCTGAGCCCGGATCAATGTGTGGAGATGAGTCATGACAGCGAGCCCTGAGGTCGCGGCGCGTGTAGCGCCCGGCAACCCCTTTCCCGTCGACGCCCTTCGAGCGCAGTTCCCCGCGCTGAAGCGGGCCGGCGATTTCGTGTTCCTGGACAACGCCGCGGGCGCCCAGGTGCCGCAGATCGTCCTGGACGCCATCAACGAGCACCTGGTGGGACACAACGTGCAGCGTGGTGCGCGTTACCCCCACAGCGTGAAGGTGGATGCGTCGGTTGCGCATGCGCGCGTCAGCGTCGCGGCGCTATTGAATGCGCGGAACGCGAATGAAATCGCGTTCGGCATGAACGCTACGTCGTTCATTCGGCTGGTAAGCCTTGCCATCGGGCAGACGCTGACGGACCGCAATGAGTTTGTGATCACTGATATCGATCACGAAGCCAACATCGCCACCTGGCTGGTGCTGGAGCGCATGGGCGCGAAATTCGTGTGGTGGAAGATGCGAGATGACGGGCGCCTGCACGTGGAGGACCTGAAACCGCTGTTGAATTCCCGCACGCGGCTCGTGGCCTGCACGCTCGCGTCGAACGTGCTCGGCTCCGTAGTGGATGTGCGAGCCGCCGCGGACCTGGTGCACGGCGCTGGCGCCGAGATTTTCCTCGATGCCGTTCATTACGGGCCGCACGGGCCGATCGATGTGCAGGCGTTCGACTGCGACTATCTCGTGTGCTCGGGTTACAAGATCTTCGCGCCGCATATGGGATTCATGTGGGGGCGGTTCGAGCTGTTGAAGAAGCTGCCGTTCTTTCGGGAGGAGTTCATCCCCGATGAGCCGCCGGGCAAGATCGAGGCCGGCACGTTTATCTATGAGAACGTCGCGGGTATGGATGCGGCGGTTCAATACCTGGCGCAGCTGGGGCGTACGCTGGCGGGCAAGAGCGCAGGTACGTCAGCAGCCGCTGGCGGGGCGGCGTCGCTCGCTGCGGGAGGATCATTGGCTGCTGCTGGTGGCTCGTCATCTGCCGCAAATGTGGCCGTGCCTGCGGGGCTGGTGGCCAACATCACTGTCGCCACCAAGGCGATTCGCGTCTATGAGCAGACCTTGTCGCTGGAGATGCTCCGCGTGCTCAAGGAATGCGGCGCTGACATTTACGGCGTCAAGGACGAGAAGCTGGTGGCCGAGCGCGTGCCTACGTTCTGCTTCAACTTGCCGGGCGTGGTGCCGCAGGTTGTGTCGGACACTTGCTCCGCCGCCGGACTCGGCATTCGCGATGGGCACCTGTATGCGCCCCGCTTGATGCGCAGGCTTGGCCTTCCGCTGGAAACCGGAGCGGTGCGAGTTTCTCTGGTCCACTACAACACCACGGCCGATGTGCAGAAGCTGGGCGATGTGCTGAAGGGGCTGCGGACGCGTTAAATTTAAAGGCGAATGCTTGCAGCCGCCGGCGCCTGAGGGCTCTGGCTCTCAGCCGCCCGGCACACCCGAGGATTCTGGTTCCCAGCCGCCCGGCGATTGAGGGCCTCCTGAAGCTCCAAGGCACTATGCTTGGAGCCATGGTTGGCAAGTACGCTTCGTTCGCTGAGCTAGCCCGGCATGAAACGCTGGGCCGTGACTATCGCATCGACATGCTCGAAAGGCCTGGCTGCGAAGTGCTCGTCGTTGCGCCTCATGGCGGCACTATCGAGAACGGCACGTCCGAGCTCGCCCAGCAGATCGCCGGCGACGAATACAGCTTCTTCTGTTTCGAAGGGCTGAAGCCTCGCGGCCAGAATCGGGGGCTGCATATCACCAGCCACCATTTCGATCATCCTGAGTGCGTGGCGCTGGCTTCACGGCATGCGATGGTGATTGGGGTTCACGGGTGCCGCGGTGAATCGCAGGTGTTCGTGGGCGGGCTCGATGTGGAGTTTGGGGTGGTGTTGGCGCGGCATCTGACCGCTGCGGGGTTTCCTGCTTCCACCGAAGGCCATAACTACCCCGGCCGCAATCCGCTGAATATCTGCAACCGTGGGAGTCGCGGGCGAGGTGCGCAGCTGGAATTCACGCCGGATTTTCGGGAGCCCCTGGCGCGAGTAAGGATTGTTGAGGCTGTGCGTAAGGCGATTGCCCGCGCAAACCTGCCCGCATGAACGCCACTGAACGGCAGCGGGTCGCCGAGCGCCCAGAGGGTTTCGGGGACGTCAAAATGTAGGATTACATTTTGAAGAGCCCCCGCAGGATGCGGTCTTACGGGCGGTCCCCGAAACCCTCTGGGTGCTCGGCGGGCCGCCACCGCCGACGGTGAGCGTTCATGCCTTCATTCTTTTAGCGGAATACGATGAGTGGCCGCCACACACGACGCCTGGTCATACATCGCCGCCATCAAGTTCAACGCCTTCGCAATCGGCTCGAAATCCAGGTTCCCAGCCGTCGACTGAGTCATCGAAATCAACAGCTCCTGCCGAAACTCCGCATAGTCGCTGGTGATCTCCGCCCCCATGGGCGTCACCTGGTAGGTGACATCCTTCTTGCTGCCAGCTGCCCCAGCCTTCTGAATCAAACCCGCCTTGAGCAGCTTGCGTAACCCGTACTGCACGTTCGCCATGTCATCGCGCTTCAGCAGCCGCACGATCTCAGAAATGCCCTTCGGCCGGTCGTGCATTCGAATGACGTGCAGCACCGCCGTGTCGGTGCCGGAAAACGCTCCGGCGTGACAGCAGGCCAGGCAATCCGACTGCCACCGCTCGAACGCCGCTGACACACGAAATATCGAGAATTCCAGCTCCGCGAGCCCCACCTCGAATGCGTTGGTCGCGAGGTGCCAATGCTTATCGAGGCCACGCGTTCGGCTCTTGGCCCGCGAAAGGCTCGGCTTCGAACCCCCCGTTCGCCCTGCCGCAACCCCAGGTTTGCCCGCCGCGCGTGCCCTTTTCTGTTTCTTTCTTACCACCGCACCCGCCATCTTCGCCTCCTTTCGGGGTCCGCAGCGCCGGGGGCGCCGTCTGTTGGGGCACTCCTCGACAAGCTGCTTGACACCTAAACCTCAACCAATAATATCAAGCTTAAATCAACGGTAAAAAAACAGCTCGGAATAACAAAAAAATGCGAGCGACGACGAACAACGAGGCGCGTCTCCAGTCACCACATCAGGGATCTCCGACATGCTCAAGCACCGTTCCGGTCTACATTCAACGCTCGCCTGCGCAATCGCCGCCACAGCTTCCACGGCTGCCGTAGCGGATGTTCTGGAGGAGGTCACTGTCACTGCGCAGAAGCGCGAACAGAGTATCCAGGATGTCGGCATCTCCATCAGCGCCTTCACCGGCGACCAGCTGAAGGCGTTCGGCGTCAAGGAAAGCTTCGATATTGCGGCGTACACGCCGGGCGTCCATATCTCCGGCAACCTCGCCGGCCAGAACACGCAGTTCACCATCCGCGGCGTCACGCAGAACGACTTCAACGACATCGTCGAGGCCCCGAATGCGGTGTACCTGGATGACGGCTACATCGCTGTCGCGCAGGCGCAAACGTTCGCCGTCTACGACATCGATCGGGTGGAACTGCTCAAGGGCCCGCAAGGCACCCTGTTCGGCCGGAATGCCACGGGTGGCCTCGTGCACTACATCTCGAAGAAGCCCAGCTTCACGAAGACGGAAGGCTACGCGGACGTCACACTTGGCTACTACGACAGCAACGCGCACGCGTACTCCAAACGTGTGGAAGCCGCTATAGGCGGGCCGTTCAGCGAGCGCGTCGCCGGCCGCGTCGCCGTCATGTACAACCAGCACGACGGCTACCTCAACAATCTCTATCCGTCGCAGGCGCCCACCGGCCCCGGCAGCGGCCCGCCCGGCCCCGGCGCCGGCGCGGACATGGGCGATGACGACACGTACGCCCTGCGCGGCACGCTGGACTTCAAGGCGAGCGATTCCGTGTTGTTGCGCGTGTCTGCGAACTACGCGAAGAGCAAGCTGGCCACCGGTCCCTATCAATCCAAGTCGACCATTGCCGTGCTGAATCCCGGCGGCGAGCTCGTCAACGTCATCAACACGCCCGCGAACGAAACGCGCCTCACCCAGCAGGGCGCGGCCGACGGCGGCGCGGATGTCATCGATGGCGACCAGTTCCAGCCCGGTGGCGGCTTCGGCCTGCCGGGCCGTCCAAAGCCCGGTGGAGACTTCTTCGGCTACATCGACCCGGATGGTGACGGCTTCGATACCAGCGGCGACTTCGCGTTCAAGGACCAGGGCTCCATCGAGACCAAAGGTTTGAACGCTCGCGTCGAATGGGAGCTGGCGGACGGCCTCAGTTTTACCTCGGTGTCGGACTTCAAGGACTACCAGAAGCTGCTGTTCATCGATGTGGACTCGGCGCCCGTCAACCAGCTTGCCAACTACGCGGGCGTGGATGCCACGAGCTTCACGCAGGAATTCCGGCTCAACGGCACGGCGGAACACTTCCGCTGGGTGGCGGGCCTGTACTACCTGAACATCGACAACAAATCGGATAACGGCCTGAAAGCGCCTGAAAACAGCCTCATCGGCCCAGTGGACATCGGCGTGAAGGCCGGCCTCAAGACCGATTCGTACAGCCTGTTCGGGCAGGCCGAGTACGACCTCACCGACAAGCTCACCGCCATCCTCGGCGCGCGGGGCATTCGCGAGAAGAAGGACTTCAACACGCTCATCGGCTTCTTCCCGTCCTTCGACAGTTTCAGCGTCAACCAGGGCACGCCGCTGATCAGCCCGTTCGGCGAGGGCTCGCCATTCCGCGCGGCGCAGAACACGTCCGGCACACTTTGGGCCGGCAAGGCGCAGCTGGACTATCACGTCACCGACAAACTGCTGCTCTATGGCGGCATCAATCGCGGTGTGAAGGCGGGCAGCTTCAATGCGCCGCTGCTCGGGTCCTACCTGGGTTCGGGCGGCGACGCCGGCCTTCCGTATGGGCCTGAAACGCTCATCGCCTACGAGGCAGGCTTCAAGTCCACGCTGCAGGATGGGCGCACGCGCTTCAACGGCTCGGTGTTCTACTACGACTACAGCGACTATCAGGCGTTCCTGTTCGTGGGTGTCGGCGGTGTAGTCATCAATGCCGATGCGGAGAACGTCGGCGCGGAGCTCGAGCTGCAAACCTCACCCGCTAAAGGGTGGGACCTGATGCTGAACGCATCCTGGTTCGATGCCACAGTGAAGAACATTCTCCTGCGCAATGGCTCCCCCCTGCCCGCCCGCGACGTGAAGCCCACCTACGCGCCGGAGAAGCAGGCCAGCGCCATGGTCCGCTACGAATGGCCCGGCCTCGGCGGCCTGCTCCATGTGCGCACGGATGTCAGCTACTCCGACAGCTACTTCTACAACCTGCGCAACTTCGACGCGGACAAGTTCGACAGCTACGTCATGGTGAACGCCGGCGTGGGTTGGGAAAGCAACGATGAGCGCTGGCAGGTGGGCCTCGACGTGCGCAACGTCACTGACGAACGCGCGGGCATTCAGGGCTTCGACCTCGCAGTGCTGTGTGGTTGCAACGAAGTGTCGTATCAGCCCCCGCGCTGGTATGGCCTCAATGTAAAGGTTTCGTTCTAACAGCGAGGCTCGCATCGTGGGACACGCGCAATCGCCGATTCTCGGGGGCAACAGGCTCAAGCTCGGCTTCTTCTCGCCCAATTGCTCGAGCGGCATGGCGGTCACGAAAGTCAGCGAGCGCTGGCAGAACACGTGGGAGAACAATATTCGCCTCGCGCAGCTCGGCGACGAGGCGGGTATTGAATTCGTGCTGCCGATCGCGCGGTGGATCGGCTATGGCGGCGAGACGGATTTCCACGGCAGCGTGCTGGAAACCGTCACGTGGGCTACGGGCCTGCTGGCCCACACGAAGCACATCAATGTGTTCGCCACCGTGCACACGGCGTTCATTCACCCGGTGGTGGCCGCCAAGCAGCTTGCCACTGCGGATCAACTCAGCAAAGGCCGCCTCGGCCTGAACATCGTCGCAGGCTGGAACAAGCCGGAATACGACGCCTTCGGGCTGGATCTTCCGCAAGCCCATTCAGACCGTTACGCGCTCGCGCAGGAATGGTTCGACGTCGTGCAGAAGCTCTGGAAGAGCGATACGCCGTTCGACTGGAACGGCAAGTTCTTCAAGCTGAAAGGTGTCTACGGATTCCCGCATCCCTTCGATGGCACACCGCCCATCATGAATGCCGCAGGCTCTCAGGAAGGCCGGCAATTCGCCACGCGCAATGCGGATTTCCTGTTCTGCATTTCGGTGGATCCGGATCAGTCCCGCCAGGAAGTGGTGGATATCCGCGAGCAGGCGAGGAAAAACAACCGCGACACCGGCGCCTTCACGCTTTGCCACGTGGTCTGCCGGCCCACGCAGAAGGAAGCGGAAGAATATCTGCACTACTACGCCGACGAAAATGCGGACTGGGCCGCCGTCGACAACCTGATGAGATTGCAGGGAATGCATGCTCAATCGTTCCCCGCCGAAGCGCTGCAAATGTTGCGCGGAAGGTTCGCCGCGGGTCACGGAACATTTCCACTGATCGGAGATCCTGATACCGTCGCGCGCGAGTTGGCCCGGATTTCCGCGGCAGGCTTTGCCGGTTGCACGCTGTCCTTCGTCGATTACGCGAAAGAATTTCCCTATTTTCGCGACGAAGTGATGCCGCGTCTGGAGACGATGGGGCTGCGGCAGCCGGTGGGGACAAATCGCCGCTGAAGGTGTGGAAGGTCGATGCACAATTCGCGTCGGGAATTCGTAAAACAAAGTGCTGCGTTAGGGGTGGGGCTGCTCACCGTCGTAGTCGCCGGTTGCGAGAAGAAAGTCACGCCGGCGCAAGCCCGGCAGATGGATCTTCCCTATCGCACGCTCGGCAAGGCGCACGTGCAAACACTGGAAGCGCTGGGTGAAGTGCTGCTGCCCGGAAGCACCGCCGCCGGGCTTTCGCATTACATCGATCATCAGCTCTCAGGCACAGCCCTGGACAACATGCTGATGATCAAATATCTCGGCGTGAATCCGCCCTTCACTGAGTTCTACAAAAGCGGCCTTTCCGGCGCCATCAGCGCGGCCCAGCAGCAGTTCTCGAAGCCCGTCTGGAATCTCACGGCGACCGAGCTGCAAACTTTCGTTGCGGGCATGGCGAAAGGCGAGAGCGCGGGGTGGACCGGGCCGCCGGCCGGCTTTTTCTTCTTCGTGCTGAGGAACGACGCGGTCGACGCAACTTACGGCACCCAGGCCGGCTTCGAAATGCTTGGGGTGCCTTACATGGCGCACATCGTCCCGGCCACTCGGTGGGGCGCATGAGTTTCACCGCCGTGAATCTCGCCGCCCTGAATCTTTCAGCCAACCTGCCGAATGATGCGGTTGACGTCATCGTCGTGGGTTCCGGCGCGGCCGGCAGCGCCATGGCGGCCCTGCTCGCGGAAGGCGGCAAACGCGTTTTGATTCTCGAAGCGGGCCCCGCCACCACACAGGCGAACATGGTCAGCTCCCCGCTCTATGCGCGCAGGCTGAAGTGGAGCGGCACGCCGGTCATCGAAGAAGGCAAGACGCCCATCAGCCACGTGTTCAATTCCGGCTACGGCATCGGCGGCAGCGCAGCCCATCACTATGGCGTGTGGCCGCGGTTGCACGTGGAAGATTTCGAAATGCAGACGCGCTACAAGCGCGGGCTGAATTGGCCAATCAAATATACGGACCTCGCACCGTACTACGACCGGGTGCAGGTCGAGGCCGGCGTCTCCGGGGATGCAAAGCTCGAGATCTGGCGGCCACCCGGCGAGCCGTATCCGATGCCGCCCGCGAAAGTGTTCGAACAAGGGCAGGTTCTGGCGCGCGGCTTCGAGAAACTCGGCAAGACCGTGGCCCCTCTGCCTCTGGCGGTAACGTCGGTTCCCTACAAAGACCGCCCCGCCTGCCTTTGGGATGGCTGGTGCGATGCTGGCTGCCCGATCGGCGCGCTGGCAAACCCACTCACCGTTCATCTGCCGCGTGCGTATGCCAAAGGTGCCACGCTCGTTGCGGACGCAGTGGTGACGCGAGTTCTTACAGACGCAACGGGTGAGCGCGCCACGGGCGTTGAAGTCGTCACCCTGGATGGCGCGCGCCGCACGCTCAAGGCGGCCCTGGTAGTGCTGGCTACATTCTCAATCGAAAACCCGCGTTTGCTGCTCGCTTCGGCGACAGACAAACATCCTCAGGGGCTGGGCAACCGCACAGGTTTCGTCGGCCGCTATGTGATGACTCACATGGCCGGCGTCGTGAGCGGCATTTTCGATGAGGAAACCCGTTACTACATGGGCGCGCTGGGTGGCCAGCTCGTCAACCAGGACAGCTACCCGAAACTCACGCACGAGAAGAGCGGCGCGTTCGGCAGCTACCAGTGGATCATCGCCCAGGCCGTGAAGCCGAACGACCTGCTGGGCGTGGCCATGTCCCGCGCGGGTTTGTACGGCGCCGAGCTGCAGGGGTTCATGAAACGCGCCACGCGCGGCTTCGCCACCATGACCGCCGTGTGCGAAGGCATTCCCGTCGCGGACAATCGCGTGACGCTGGCCGACACCAAAGACAAATACGGCGTTCCCCAGGCCCGCGTCACTCACACGGCGCACGCGGAATCGGCTGCGCTCTGGCAGGCCTCAGTCACTGAAGGCAAGGCGGTCATCACCGCAGCCGGCTCGTCGGAAGTGTGGAACAACCCGGCCGGCAGCATGCACATCATGGGCGGCACCGTCATGGGAAACAAACCCGCAGATTCGGTGACCAACAGCTTCGGCCAGGTGCACGACATCGCAAATCTCGTGCTGGCCGGCCCAGGCCTGTTTCCCACGAGCGGCGGCGTGAACCCCACGTTTACCGTGCACGCCGTCACGGCACGCTCGGCAGAACACCTGCTGGCGAACTGGAACAAGATCGCCGCCTAGAACGCGCTACTCATGAACGGCACCGAGCCACGGTGGGGTCACGCTAAGGAAAGTCTGGAGAACTTCTCTGAAATCGCCCTGACGGGGTCGGGAAGCCGGGGCGTGCAAGCGAGGGGGTCGAGAGAATGTTGACAGGGGGCTGTCAAACGCGACGCGGTGTCCTCACACCAAGCTGGCCCGCTTTCTGCGACACTCAGTCGGAGCGTTCATCGCGAGTTTGACGCAGGAGCTGAGTTTGACAGCCCCCTGTCAACATTCTCTCGACCCCCTCGCTTGCGCACCCCGGCGCCGCGCTCAGCTACAAGCGATTTCAGAGAAGTTCTCCAGACTTTCCTTGGCGTGACCCTTACCGCCGGTCGACGATATTCATGCGGCGCTCGAGCTGCGACAGCCGCTCGATGTTGTCGCAGAAGTAATCGATGAACAGCCGCACTTTGGCCGGCACGTAACGCGAGTTCGGGTACACCATCCACACGGGCAGCGGGTCCGACCGGTGCTCTTCGAGAATGGGCACGAGCCGGCCCGTCTTCAGGAAGTCCCGCACGTAAAGCTCAGGCAGGCGACACACGCCAACGCCCTCCACTGCTGCCGTGATGAGGGCGGAACCGCTGTTACTACGCCAGTTCCCCTGCAGATCCACGCCAATGTCTTTGCCACCCACCTTGAAGTGCCAGGTGGCGCAGGGATCAAACGTTGCTACAAGGCAGTTGTGCTGCCTCAGATCCTCGATGCTCTGGGGAACGCCGCGCCGTGCAAAATATTTGGGTGACGCGCACACGATGTGCGGCAACTCGTACACCTTGCGCGCCTTGAGCGACGAGTCGTTCATGTCCCCATAGCGGATCGCGAGGTCATAGCCTTCCGCCACGAGGTCCACCATGCGCATGGTGACGTGCACATCTACCTTCAGCTGAGAATGCAGCGCGCAGATCTCAGCGGCGGCCTTGGCAACGTACTGCTCGCCCAATACATCCGTACAAACCACGCGCAGATGCCCGCGCGGCTTCAAGTCCAGGCTGAGAACCGACTGCTCGGCCTCCTCCAGATCGTTGAACAGCCGCTCGCACTTCTGGAAAAGTGCGGCGCCCGCGTCTGTAGGGTTCAGCCGACGAGTGGTGCGCACCAGGAGCTGAGTACCCAGATGCCGCTCCAAACGCGACACGTTCTTACTTAGCAGAGATTTCGAGACCTGCAGGCGCTCGGCGGCCGCGGAGAAGCTCCCGGCGTCGACCACTTGCACGAATGACTCCATCAGATCCCAGCGACTCATCGTTATTGTTCTCGCACAGTCAACAAACTAGTGACGGTCGTACCATTTTTAGAGCCGGATATCAAAAATATACTCGCCGCGACCTCAACCACAAAGCGGACGATTCACTATGACTTCGTTCCACCAGCACACTCGAGGCGGGGGCAAGAGTGTCGCGGCAATCGCAGTATTGATATTCATGGGCCCTGCGGCCCGGGCGGCCGACAATGGTGCGCCAGATGCCCACTCAGAGGGCGTTCTCCAGGAAATCACCGTAACCGCGCAGAAGCGCGAGCAATCCATCCAGGACGTCGGCATCGCCATCTCAGCCTATTCCGGCGAGCAGATGCGCGATCTCGGCATCCGCAACAGCGTCGACATCGCCGCCATGACGCCGGGTGTGCACATCAGCGGCAACAATGGCGGGCAGAAAACGCTGTTCACCATCCGCGGCGTCACCCAGAACGACTTCAACGACCACACTGAGGCGCCGGTCGCCGTGTACGTGGACGATGGTTATGTCGCCTTCGGCCAGGGCCAGATCTTCGGCGTGTTCGACCTGGACCGCGTGGAAGTGCTGAAAGGGCCTCAGGGAACACTGTTTGGCAGAAATGCCACAGGCGGTCTCGTGCACTACCTGTCGAAGCGACCCACCCGGGAATTCGAAGGCTTTGCCGACACCACGCTCGGCAGCTACAACCAGAAGCGGATCGAGGCCGCCATCAGCGGGCCGCTCAGCGAATCCATCGCGGGGCGGCTAGCGATGATCTACAGCGCCCACGACCCTATTATCCACAACGACTACCCGAACCGGGCGGTCACGCTCTCGGGCAACCCCATCTCCGCGGACCATGCCGGCACGGGCGATGAGGATACGCGGGGCGTCCGCGGCCAGCTGCAATTTGGCGCCAGCGACGACCTCAACTTCCTGCTGATCGCCAGCTACGCCGAGACGACGCAGAACAGTGCGCCGTTCCTGGAGCTGCCCACCGTGCCGATTTTCGATGCGGCCGGCAACCATGTCGGCACCATCGTCGCGGGGCCGAACGAGACGCGTGAAGCCATTTCACCCGACGGCACGCCGATCAATCATCCGCTGTCGTTCGATGCGGACCTGGTGCGCCCCGCTGGCGGCAACCTCTACGGCCCGAGCTGCACGGACAAGAACCGCAAAGACCTGTCGTGCAGCCAGGACTTCTCGATCAACAACATCAACACCACTGAGACTCGCAGCGTTACGGGCAAGCTGACCTGGAACTTTGGTGGCGCGACACTGACCTCGGTAACGGACTTCAAGGACTACGACAAGTTTCAGCAGATCTCCGCGGACGGCGGCCCTGCGAGCACCGTGAATGGAATGTTCTCGGCCGGAGCGAAAACGTACACGGAAGAGCTGCGCCTGAACGGTAGCCTCGATCGTACCCGTTGGGTCACCGGCCTCTACTATCTGAACATCGACCTCGATTCCACGTTCTCCCTGCCCGCGGAGGCCGACAGCCTGTTCGTGCCGCTGGTGGGCGTGCCGTGGGAAGACACGGCGATCGCGAAACTCAAAACGAAGTCGACCTCGCTCTTCGGGCAGGTGGAACGCGATCTGACAGACGCTGTCACACTGATCGGTGGCGTGCGATTCATTCGTGAGGAAAAGGACTTCACAGGCGAGGAAACCTTCTTCCTCAACACGAGCCCTTACACACAGGACACAGCGGTTCCACTCTTCCCCGTGCAGCCGCGCACCCGCCACGAGACCTCAGACACGCTCTGGAGTGGCAAGCTGCAACTCGACTGGCATCCGATGGAGAACCTGCTTCTCTACGGCGGCGTCAATCGCGGCGTGAAGGCCGGGGGTTTCAACGCTCCAGCCACGTTCGGCAGCGGCTTTCCCGCGGCTGACATTCCCTACGGCGAGGACGTGTTGATGGCGTACGAAGCCGGCTTCAAGCGCGACGGGCTGTTCAACGGCACCACGCGCGTGAACGGCTCGTTCTACTACTACGACTACAAGGACTATCAGGGCTTCTTCTTCACGCAGGTGACGGGCTACGTCCGTAACGTAGACGGGAAGTACAAGGGGCTGGAACTGGAGCTCTTCTCAGAGCCGGTGGATGGTTTGGACGTGATGGTGAACTGGGCCTACCTGGACGCGAAGATTTTCGACATCCAGCTCGGGCCGGGAGTCTTCCGTGATTCTCAACCCAGCTTCGCGCCGAAGAACCACGCCGCCGCGCTGGTGCGCTATCGCTTCCCCACGCCGGCGCTGGGTGGGCGCGTCTCCGCGCAAGTGAGTGGCGACTACGTCTCACCGTTCTTCGACAACATTCGCAACTTC
>JBDTUL010000058.1:0-17338 GCA_040007735.1 Gammaproteobacteria bacterium
CGACCGGAGGTGCCGTAGCTATTGCAGATGGGCGAGGCGTAGCCGGGGGCACAGTCCGTGTCCCTGTCGAAGGACCAGAAGTGCACGGCGGCCAGCTTCTTCTGCAGCGCATAGGTCGACACGGTGGTGATATCGGCGAGTGTGAAGGTCTCGTCGATGGTGTCGTTGCCGCCGATCATCGGGGTGATCTCGATCTGGCCGTAGGGCACGCCATAGAAGCTATGCAGACTCTCGGCCGCCGCGATGGCGGACCGCCCCATGTCGCAGCGGCCGCCCACGACGATGCAGTTGCTCGGCGTGGTGCTGCCGAAGTCCATAGTCATGAGGTTGATGGTGTAGTTCGTCAGGCCCGAGCTCTTGATAGCGTTCATCACCGTGATGCCGATCGGTCCCAGGCTTTGCGGTGAGTTGCCGCCGAGCGTGGCCAGCGTGAAGCTGAAACGCAGGTTCGCATAGCTGCGTTGAGCGACGATCACCCGCTGGATCAGGCTCGCGATGTCCGCCGCGCTCTGCCCGGCTTCGATGTCGAAATCGACCCCGATGAGATTGGCGGAGTAGTACCGCTTCAGGAATGTGTCGAAGCCTGCATCGGTGCGGCAGGTGAAGGAGCCCGCGGCCCCACCGGTGGAGATGATGTACTTTTTGCCCATGCTCACGAAGTTCTGCACGTTGGCGGCCGCGACTGCGGGGCCTTGCAGGCCGGCCCAGTTCTCCGTGCCGCATTCACCGGTGGCGAAGCCCCACGTTAGCGCGTTGAGATTCGTCGGCATGACGGTAAGGACGGGCTGCAGCGAGCCGGTCACGGCCGAACTGATCACGTTCGTGTTCCAGTTCATGCTGATGCCGATGTCCTTGTAGGGACTGAACACGAAGCCGGCGGGCGTTGGGCCGGGCGTGGGTGTCGGCGTCGGCGTCGGCGTTGGGGTCGGAACGGGCGCCGGCGTGCCGGCCGCGCAGCTGCCCAGTGCGGTCCAGGGTTTGCCGCTGCCGCTGCCACCGCTGTTCGTCGTGGGATTATCCCCTTGCGTCCACCAGTTCGCCTTGTAGTTGATGGCATTCACGCTGGCTTGCGCGCTGGCGGTGTACACCGAGCCCGCGTTCCACACGGGGGCGCACGAGCCTGCTGAAGTTTGCGCGTACACTGCGTTGGCGACGCATGCCATGCCGATGGCCATGATGAAACGTCGAGCGTTTCTGCCGGTAGTCCATTTGATCGTCATCGTGTTCTCCATTGCGTTCACACGCTCGTGCTTCGTGAGCATTGGAGCGGAGTAAGGCGCGCGGAGCAAGATGTGCCCATGTGCAGACAGCTCAAGTTGAAGGCAGTTCGAGGGATCGAGAATGACAACGCCCGCATTCGTGATGCTCGTCGCATCATTCTTCGCAACAGCCTTCACGGTAGCGGCTCGCGCAGCCGAGTCGCTCTCCGTAGCCGGTGCCACCTTCAACATCGATGTCGATACCGCGCTACAGGAATCGAATCAGGAACTGCGTGAGTGGGTCGCGCGATCTGCCGGAATTGTGTCGGCGTACTACGGGCGCTTCCCCGCAAGCGAAGTCGACGTGCGAATGAAGGGCAGTGCCGGGCGCGGCGTTCAAGGCGGTGAGACGACCAACTGGTCGGGTGCGGCCATCTCGCTGCGAGTGGGCTCGAGCGCCACGCGTCGGGAGCTGACCTCAGACTGGGTGCTGGTGCACGAGATGGTCCATCTCGCGTTGCCCGAGGTGGGCCGACGGCACGCGTGGCTGTCCGAAGGGCTTGCCACTTACGTCGAAGGCATCGCGCGCGCACAGGCAGGCAACCGGCCGGTGGAGGATGTCTGGGCGGAGTTCACGCGGTCGATGCCGCTTGGGTTACCGCAGCCGGGGGAGGGCGGGCTCGATCAGACTCACACCTGGGGCCGAACGTATTGGGGAGGCGCGTTGTTCTGCCTGCTTGCCGATGTATCTATCCGCGAGCGCACCCACAACAAACAGAGTCTTCGCGACGCGCTGGCCGCAATTCTGCAAGCGACGGGAGGGTATGCCGGGCCTTCGGCCCACAATAAAGTCGATATCAAAGAGGTATTCGCGATCGGCGACAAGGCTACGCACACCACGGTGCTCACCGATCTTTACGCTGCCCTGAAGGAATCGCCGCAGCCCACCGACCTGCCAGCCCTGTGGACGCGATTGGGTGTTCGGGGCGAGGGCGCGCGCGCCTCGTTTGATGAAAGTGCGCCCTTGGCGGCGCTGCGTGCCTCGATAACTGCGCCGGTCTCTCGCGTCTCACCGGCTGTCCCATAGACGACACACGAGAGGGATTCGAGGCCGGGCCCTTTGTGGTGCCCGCCTGGGAAGCCTGCTAATTTGCAGCGCCGGCACGCTCGCCTCACGGGCGCCGGCGTCGTTCAGCATCACTCACCGGGGGAAGGGTTAGAAATGAAGAAGAGCAACACCGTGCTGGCATTGGTCGCTATGGCGGCCTCCTGGGGCGCACTCGCCGCGCCTCTGAAACCACTGAGCGTCAAGGAGACTGTCGAGATCAAGGCGCCCGTCGCCAAGGTCTGGGCGGCAGCGAAGGATTTCGACAGCCTGGACAAATGGCATCCCGGCTTCGCGAAAGACGTGCTCGTAAAGGGCCCGAACAACAAGGCCGGCACCGTACGCTCGCTCACGATCAAGGATGGCCCGACCTTCACCGAGGAGCTGCTGGCCTTCAGTGAAGCGAACCACTCCTATCAATACAGGATCATCGAGTCGCCGCTGCCGCTCGCCGGGTATGTGGCAACCTTCGTCGTGACGCCCGGGAAGGAAGGCACCACCACGGTGACGTGGTCCGCCAAGTTCACCCGCAAGAACCCGGCCGAGAATCCTCCGGAAGCGGAGACGGATGCCGCCGCGGTGAAGCTGATCACCGGCGTTTTCCAGGGCGGCCTTGCGAATCTCAAGAAGATGACCGAGGGCTGACACCGCCCTTGCCGAGGACGAGCCTGTCGCAGTGGCAGTTACCGCAGACTACAGGGACTATGTTCTGGAGCAGGTTGCCCGCGCCGGCGTCGTGACGACACGGCGCATGTTCGGCGCCCTGGGGCTCTACTGTGACGGGCTGTTCTTCGGCCTCATCGACGACGACACCTTGTTCTTCAAGGCGGGCGAGACCAATCGCGCGGACTACGAAAGCCGCGGCATGCGCCAGTTCATGCCGTGGCCGGACAAGCCCGACGCCAGCAAGAAAATGGCGTACTTCGAAGTGCCCGCGGACGTGCTGGAGGATGCCGAGCAGCTGGTGGTGTGGGCCGGCAAGTCTGTCGCTGTGGCACTATCGGCTTCTTACTCCAAGAAGCCCAAGGCACGGCGCAGATGACCAAGTCGTGCAAACACCTGAAGACCGTCGTCACGGACAAGCCGAACACGAACGGTTGCGAGGAATGCCTGAAGATGGGCGACACGTGGGTGCACCTGCGGCTGTGTCGCGCTTGCGGCCACGTGGGGTGCTGTGACGATTCGAAGAACCGTCACGCCACGAAGCACTTCCGCTCGACGCAGCATCCCATCATCACCACGCTCGAGCCGGGTGAGGACTGGAGCTGGTGCTTCGTGGATGAAGTGGTGATGGGACTCTAGGAAGTCTGCTCGATGGGCGCTGCCCTCGCTGCGATGCTCATTAGTCGTACGGGCGGCTAGCGGACCGCGGCGGCCGGGCTCTGCTTCACGACTTCGCCGCCTTTCATCACGAACGCGACCGACTGCAGGGCGCTCACGTCTGCCAGTGGATCCGATGCCACCGCGATAAGGTCGCCGAAGCGGCCTGGCGCAATTGCGCCAACGTCTGCCGAGCGGCCGAGCGCTTCTGCCGCAGTGACCGTGGCGGCCTGAATGGATTGCATCGGCGTCATGCCCCACGTCACCATCGTGACGAACTGCTTTGCGTTGTTCCCGTTTGGATACACACCGGCATCCGACCCAAACACCAGCTTCACGCCGGCCTTGAGGGCTGCGCGGAACGTCTCGCGTTGCTTGCGGCCGATCAGGCGCTCTTTCTCGAGCGATTCCTTGAAGACGCCGTTCTTCTCGCCTTCCGCGAGAATGTAGTCGTCGTTGTAGATGTCCATAGAAAAGTAAGTGCCGTGCTGTTTGGCGAGCGCGAACGCTTCGTCATCGGCGAGGCTGCAGTGCTCGACGGTGTCCACGCCTGCACGAATGGCATCTTTGATGCCTGAGGCGCCGTGGGCATGCACGGCCACTTTAAGGCCGAGCATGTGGGCCGTATCCACGAGCGCTTTCATTTCAGTGAGATCGTACTGCTGCCCGCCAACGGTATCGGTTTTCGAGAACACGCCGCCGGTGCCGCAGAACTTGATGACTTCCGCGCCGTACTTGCGCAGCTCGCGCACCTTGGCGCGGATTGCCTCCGGGCCGTTGGCAACCGACGTATCCGGCGCATGGATCGAGGGCGGGAATTCCGTGTCGTCGCAGTGCCCGCCCGTCGCTCCGATGGCGTAGGTCGCCGGAACGATGCGCGGGCCGGGGATGTAGCCCTGCTCGATGCCTTGCTTGATGGCGACATCATCGTAGTTTTCGGAGCCAACATTGCGGACCGTGGTGAAGCCCGCTTCCACGGTGCGCTTTGCGCTGGCTACGCCGACGACCGTCCAGAAGTTGTCTGTGAATTCGAGGCCCCGGTAACCGCTGTATTTCGGGTCGCTCGTGAGATGCACATGCATGTCGATGAGGCCGGGCAGGAGCGTCATTCCCGGCAAGTCGATGCGGCGCGCGCCGGCGGGGGGAGGGGAGTTCTGGTTGCCCACGCTTTCGATGCGGCCGTCTGTGATGGTGATCTGCGGGCGCTCGACCACACGGCCCGTGATGACGTCCAGCATGCGATCGGCGGTGACCACCACCGTGTCCGCCATGGCGGACGTTGCGCTTATTAGAGAAATCGAAAGGAAGAACCCAAGCTGTTTGCGCATCATTTTTCTCCCATGCTTGCCAGTAAAGCCTTCCCGCCGCGCTCGATCACGCGCGAAGACGGGAGCTTGCCGCAAAGTATGGCATGCGGGAGTTGCTCGCCGGCCGCGCTTTGGCGCTCGTATCAGCGCGGGGTTCGGGGGCTTGGGCGCTTCTGTACCTGGAGCATCCTGTACCCAAGGGCACCCTGTACCCAGAGCATCCTGTACTTAGAGCCGTTGGGCCGCGCTCGCGCCCAGGGACTTCAGGGAGGCCAGCGCCTTGGCGCGGTCACCATGAGTGAGGTCTGGCGCGATGAGCACGAGAATGTGGTCGCCACGCTGCGCGACCAGCAGGGTCAGGTCGGAGAGGATGGCTCGCTGCGGGTCTTGGGTTTCGATCACGGCAACCGCCTGCTCGCCGACGCCTTGAATGGGTTCGTAGCGCACGTTGTTCTGCGCGCCGGGCTTGAGGGGGTCGAGGTTGCCGAGCATCAGGCCTTGGGCTTCATCGATGGCGGATGCACCGACCGACTTCCACGTCTGCGCGACGAACATGCCGGTGTCGGTTTTCCAGACGCAGGCGGAGATGCCGTACTTCTCGCGGGTGCGTTCGGGTTCGCCGGGTTTGGCGGTGGGGAAGACGGCGCGTACTTCGGAAGTTTTCAGGAGGTTGCAGGTGCCTTCGGGGGCGGGGCCGGTGGGTGTGTTTGTGTTGTTGGCGGTGGTTGCGGAGGCGGCTGATTGCGTGGCCGGGTTGGTTGACTGCTGGTGGCAGGCGGTGGTGGCGATGAGCGTCAGCGTCGCGATGAAGGGGGCGGCGAGGGTGCGGGGGGCGTGGAAACGCATGAGGTCGGTTCTCCGGTGGTGTCGCACCTTGGGATTCTGAAATCCGGGGTGTCGAAATGAAGAACCCATTTCGGGTCAAAACCGGACAGACCTTCTGCCCGCGGACCACACCAGAGTCAACGCCAGATTGCTGCGAGTGCATTGCTGCGGGGTCACTCTTATATATGGGGGATTTCGCGGGGCTTTGGGCTGTGGCGCAGCACTCCAGGTCGGGCGGGGATTCGATCACACGCCTATAGCAGACTCCCCCCTCTCAGCAACAGCGCTGAGCCCTGCGCAAATCACCACGTCCACGCGCTGACAATCTGCACGCCGGGGCCTACAGTTGCGCAGTTGAATCCGAAATGAAGCGGCATTTGACGGTGGTGGAACACCGCCAAATGCCTGACACAACCGCTGGTTCGGGTGAGAACAGTGTGCTGCTAGTGGTCAGTCACACTTTCGACGAACTCTCCGAACGGGGGGTTCGCGTGCGCTTAATCTCAGCACGTGAGTCCACCGCCATGGAGCGGAGGCAGTATGAAGGCAGCTGAAAGCCTGAAGGGTGCAACGATGAAGAGCGAGTACGACTTCTCTGGGGCTGAGCGCGGCAAGTTCTTTCGCCAGGACGCGGTGCTGGAGCTTCCTGTGTATCTCGAAGCCGGCGTGCGTGACTATCTCACCGCACGCGCCAAGGCCAAGGGCCTCGAAGTGAATGAACTCGTCAACGAACTCCTCAAGCGCGATATAGAACTCATCGAGACGGCGAAGTAAGGTCCGCCTCATCCAGCGCCGGCCGTCTTGGCCGATCGGATCGGATTCGACATACCTGCCCGTAGCCGAGTCCTGGTCTCTGAAGTAGTTACAGTTCAAACCGCTCTCCGAGTCGTAATATTGACCCGGAAACAGCAGGGGCCAAGAGCGAATCTTTCTCACAGCTTCAGGGCAGCTTCTCCAACTCCTCCCGCAACCGCTGAATCTCAGCCAGATAGGGCGCTCCCGCCTTACCCAGCGCGATGAGCTTGCCTTCAGCACTGTCCGTAGCTTTCTTCGCTTCTGTGCGCCGCCCTTGCCGAAGCCGCAGTCGCGCCAGCACTTCCTCACCCCGCGCATACAACACATGCTTGTCGTTGTACTGAGCAGCGATAGCATGCAATGCCTCCAGCAGGGACGCTTCGCCAGCCGCCTCACTAACTTTCGCGCTCACCGTGCCCGCCGCTACACCAGCTGTGGCACCAGCACCAGCGGTCGCACTAGCCACCGCACCAGTCGCATTCCCACTCGCCGCAATCTTCGCCTCCGCCGAACTCAACATGATTGTCAGCGTCAACGCGCTGCTGGGCCCGGAAAACTCCCGCGACATGCTCAGTGCATCCTCGAGCAGCGGTTGCGCCTGTTCCGCGCGCCCCGACCGCACCATCAGCCGCCCCAGATTCTGCTGAAGCGCGGCGAGCGCCGCGGAGCGCCCATACAACTGCCGGCGCAACTGCACCGCCTTCACGAACAGCGGCTCGGCGCGATGGTTATCCCCGAGCATGGCGGCGATCACCGCCTGGTTGCTGATCATCGTCAGTGCGTTCGCGCTCTCCTGCTTGCCGAGCGAGGCCATGATCTGAACCGCTTCGTCGAGCGTGCGGTCGGCTTCCTGCAGCTGGTTGGCGTTCATCAACGCAAGCGCAAGCGCGTTCAGCGCATACGCGGTCTCACGATGCACGCGCCCGCTGATGTCGATGCGCTCCGCGAGCCCCGCTCGCAGCGTCTGGATGGCGCCATCGATATCCCCCTTATCGCGCTCGAGTTGGGATTGAATCACCCGGCTGCTGGCGAGAGAGTCGCGATAACGCGCCCGGTCGGTTTTCCAGAAATCCTGCGCCTGCTGCAACAGTAGACGCGCTTCGTCGGCATTGCCGAGCCGAAACTCCGCGATGGCCAGGTTGTGCCGAATCTCGGCGCGAAGTGCCGGGTCCGCCTCAGGCCCCACGGTCGCCAGATAGTGTCTGAAGATGGGCGCCGCGCCTTCATAGTCATCGATGGCCGCGTACAACTCCCCCAGTGTCTGAAACACTTCGAGCCGCTGCCGATTCTGCTGAGCCGAGCCCGCCATCAGTTGCGAAGCGCTTCGCTCGAGAACCTGTTTCGCGGTGAGGTCGCCTTCGCCTTTCTCTTCAGCCGCGTCACGAAACATCAGGGTCAGGTAGTCGCGCACCGCGTCCGAGCGCGCCGCTTCGGTGCGCGCAATATCGCGCTCCCGTGCCGCCTCACGCGCCTGCCATGCGGTGCCTGCCAAACCTGCGGCAAGCACAATGAGCACGACGGCGACGCTCGCCACCGCCCATCGATAGCGCTTGAGAAACCGACCCAACACGTAGAGGACGGCGCCGTCACGCGCGGTGACGGGCTCGCCGCTTTGGTGTCGACGCACATCCTGCGCAAAGTCCGTAACGGTCTGGTAGCGATCGGCGGGCTCCTTTCGCAAGGCCTTCGCGACGATGGCATCCAGATCGCCGGTGATGAGCCGCGCCGGCACGCTCGGCAGCAATGCCTTCTGTGCCACGCGGCTCGGCAGAGGCGCGTCTTCGTGCAACAGCTTCTGAATGGTGACCGCGACCGATGAGCGATTCGCGCTCCACGGCAGTGAGCCGGTGAGCAGCTCGAACAGCAACACGCCGAGCGCGTACACGTCCGTCCCGGTGGTCATCTTTCCTTGCTGTAGCTGTTCCGGCGCCGCGTACGACAACGTGAGCGGCGGCTCGCGCGTGGAATCCGCATCGGTATCTGAAATCACTTTCGCCACGCCGAAGTCGAGGAGCTTCACCTGGCCTGCGTCCGTCACGAAGATGTTGCCGGGCTTCAGATCTCTGTGAATGACGAGGTGGCTGTGCGCATAGGCCACCGCTTCGCAGATTTGCTGAAACAGGCGCAGGCGCTCGCCCAGGTCGGCCTTTCGCTGCGTGCACCATTGAGTGATCGGCATGCCGGCCACTCTTTCCATGACCATGTACGGGCGCTCATCCGCGGTGAGGCCCGCGTCGTAGAGCCGCGCGATGCCGGGATGCTCGAGCTTCGCCAGGATCTGGCGCTCGGCGATGAAGCGGCCGATGTGGGCCACGGCATCGAGGCGCAACAGCTTGAGTGCCACGGACTGCTCGAATTGGCCATCGGCGCGCTCGGCGAGATACACCTCGCCCATGCCGCCGCGGCCGAGCAGCGACAGAACCTTGTAGGAGCCGATGCGGTGGCCGGCCGTGAGCGGCGGGGCTTCCAGGTTCGCGGCATCCCCGGTCTGGCGATCGAAGACGTCGTCCTGGGTGTCGAGCTGCGCGACCAGCGCCCGCAGCTCTGCGCGCATACCGGCGTCGTTCGCGCATTCGCGGTCTACGAAACGCGCGCGCTCTTGCGGCGAGAGATCGAGCGCCTGGTCGAGCAGCCGATCGATGTGCGCCCAGCGGCTCGAGGTATCCTGGTCCTGCATTGAAGTCCCCGCGTGTCCCGCCAACTGCCCGTCATTCGCCGTGTCAGAATGAGCGCATGAATGAGCCCACGTCCGACACCTTACGACACGCGAATGCGCCCGAGGAAGTGCGCCGCGCGGCGGAGGAGCTTTTTCCCCTGCTTTATAACGAGGTGCAGCGGCTTGCTCACTACGAGCGTCGGCGCGTTCGTGCGGGAGAAACCCTTCAGACCACTGCGCTCATTCACGAAGCGTATCTGAAGCTGCTGAGATCGCCGGCGTTCAACGACCGAGGGCACTTCCTGCGCGCGGCAGCGTTGGCCATGCGGCACATTCTGGTGAACCACGCGCGCAATCGGCTCGCCGCGAAGCGGGGCGGTGGTGCGCACGTGGAGTCGCTGCAGGAGGAGCACGACGTGCCGATTGAAGAGGACACTTCAGTCATTGAAGTGCATGAAGCGCTCGAGCGTCTCGCGCTGGTGGATGAACGTCTTGCGCGCGTTGTTGAATGTCGGTTCTTCGCGGGCTACACAGAGCAGGACACGGCCGCCGCGCTCGGCACCACCGAGCGGACCGTGCGGCGGGATTGGGCGAAGGCGCGGGCGTGGTTGAGGGTTGCGATGTTGGAACTGGGATCACAGCCGCCCGGCGATTGAGGCGTCTGGATTCCGGCTCCGCCATAGCAAGAGCCCTCAATCGCCGGGCGGCTGGGAGGACGCGCCCTCACTACGCAGTCGGCGACGAGCGCGAGTGGCTGGGAGAGCCGCGCGCGCTGCGCACGCCGTCAGGCGTTACTGAACAGGTTCTTATGCTCCCGAGGCGCCGACCTCAAATATTGCACCGGCGCTTCCACCTGCGCGCCCAACTGGGCCGCCGCATGCCACGGCCAGCGGGCGTCGTAAAGCACACCACGAGCGAGGGCGACGAGGTCGGCCTGGCCGTTCGCGATGATGTCTTCGGCTTGCTGGGGTTCGGTGATCAGCCCAACGGTTGCAGTGGTAACGCCCGTCGCCTTCCGGACAGCCTCGGCAAATGGCACCTGATACCCCGCGCCCAGCTTGATCTTCTGTAACGGGGAGATGCCGCCCGAAGACACGTCTACCCAATCCACGCCGCGCTCTTTCAGCTGGCTGCCAAACACGCTGGTCTGTTCGATATCCCAGCCATTCGGCATCCAATCCGTAGCGGAGACTCGCACGCCCACCGGCTTGTCCGCCGGAAACGCGGCCCGCACGCTGTCGAATACTTCGAGCGGAAAGCGCATGCGGTTTTCCAGCGAGCCGCCGTATTCGTCCGTGCGTTTGTTACTGATGGGGGAGAGAAATTCATGCAGCAGGTAGCCGTGGGCGGCGTGCAGTTCGATGCCGTCTATCCCTAACCGCGCGGCGCGTCGCGCAGCTTCGATGAAGGCTTCGCGCACACGGCGAAGGCCGGCGGCATCGAGCGCGCCAGGCGCGGCTTCGCCATCGTTTTGTGGGATGGCTGATGGTGCGTGCGGCAACCAACCGCCTTTGGATACGGGAATTTGTTGACCGCCTTCCCATGGCAAGTAGCAGGAGGCTTTGCGGCCTGCATGCGCGAGCTGGATGGTGACGGCGATTTTCGAGTGTTGGCGGATGGCGGCCAGCACGGGTTTCAACGCGGCTTCGGTAGCATCGTTGAACAGCCCCAGGCAGCCGCGGGTGATGCGGCCTTCCGATTCGACTCCGGTGGCTTCGATGCACAGCATGCCTGCGCCCGAGAGGGCGAGGTGGCCGAGGTGGATCATGTGCCACGCGGTGGCTTCGCCGTTGATGGCTGAGTATTGGCACATCGGAGAGATGACTATGCGGTTGCTCAGCGTGAGAGTTCGCAGGGTGAGGGGGCTGAATAGTTTGGACATGCGTGGATTTCAGTAAGTGAGAGTTGGCAACAGAAGCCCTCAAACGCCGGGCGGCTGCAGATGAAGAGCCCTCAAACGCCGGGCGGCTGGAGAGCTGGAGCTTTCCAACGACTGTGGTTGTGGGTGAAGCGCCCTTGAGCGCCGGGAGGCCAAGATGAGGAACTCACGGGTCTGGGTGCACTGAAAACGGGTACGGGTGCACTGGAGAGATTTACGCGCGCAGACGGATGGTGTGTGCCAGCAGCTTCGTTCGATCCGCGCACGGCCCAACGAGTATCTCGACCTCGCCGGGCTCGAACACAGGAGCAAGTGCCGGGCCGAGGAATCGCAGGTCCGACGCGGCAAGCGACAGTGCAACGGTGCCGCGAGCGCCAGGCGGCAACGTGATCTTGCCGAACGCCTTGAGCTCGAGGAGGGGCCTCGCAACGCTTGCCACCTTGTCGCGAGTGAACAGAAACACTGTCTCTTCCGCCGTGCGCTCGCCTTCGTTCACGACATCGACGCGAACCTGAATCCGATCGCTCTCGGCGACACCCTCAGGCGTCACGCGAAGGTTGCTCAGCGTGAATCGCCCATACGTGAGCCCATGCCCGAAGTAGTAAAGAGGCGCATTGGGCACATCGAGATACTTGCTGGTGAAGTAGTCCTTGGGGTTGTCCGGCCGCCCGCTCGGCCGCTCGCCAAAAAACACCGGCACCTGCCCCAATGCACGCGGCCAGGTGATGGGCGTGCGTCCACTCGGTGACACGCGGCCCGACAACACATCGGTGATGGCATTGCCCGCCTCGCATCCCAGGAACCATGCGGCCAGCAAGGCATCTGCCTTCTCAGCAAGCCACGGCACCACGAGAGGCCTGCCCGAAAACAGCACAACCGTAACGCGAACCCCAAGCGCACGCGCACGCGCGAACACAGCCTCCGCAAGCGCACGCTGCTGCCCCGGAAGCTCAGGACAGGCCCGGCTCGCGGCTTCACCACTCATGCGCGCTGCTTCACCCAGACAAAGCACAATGGCATCCGCACCATCGCAAAGAGCCACCGCCGCCGCGATTCCAGCGACATCCTTGCCATCAATGGCAACGCCCTCCGCAAGACGTGCGAGATCCCCGCCATCAATGGAAACGCCCGGCGCGTACACGATCTCCGCAGTCGGCAACCCGGCACGCAGCCCCGCAAGAACGGTGACGTGGTTATTCGCATCACCCGCAGCACCCCAAGGCCCCTTCATCTCTTCAGGCGCATCGGCAAGCGGACCGATTACGCACACGCGACGCACACCCTCACGCAAAGGCAGCGTATCGCGCTCGTTCTTGAGCATCACGATGGCGCGCGCACCGAGATCGCGCGCAATTTTTCGGCGCCGGGTAAGCGCCGCGGGCGCTTCGGCCTTGGCGCCGCGCTTGTACGGATCGTCGAACAGCCCCAGCCGCTCTTTCAGCTTGAGCACTCGTCGCACCGAGGCGTCGATCTGCTCGATGGTCACCCACCCGCGCTCCAGCGCGACGGGCAGCCCACGGCGGTAGGCTTCGGCCATCATGTCGATATCCACGCCCGCATTCAGTGCAAGCGCCGCGGCTTCCACCAGATCGGAAGCGACGCCGTGTTTGATGAGCTCGCCGATGGCGTTGTAGTCGCTCACCAGCACTCCCTCGAAGCCGAGCTGGCCGCGCAGGTAATCGCGCAGCAGCGGGGTGTGGGCTGTCATGGGAATGCCGGCAAGGTCCGTAAAGGCGGGCATGATGCTGACCACGCCGGCGGCGACGGCCGCCTCGAACGCAGGCAGGTGCACCTCGCGCAGCGTTCTCTCGGAAATGTCTACCGAGGCGTATTCGCGCCCCGCCGTCACCGGCCCATAGGCACAGAAATGCTTTGCGCAGGCCGCGAGCGACTCGGGGGAGGTGAGGTCAGTGCCCTGAAAGCCCCGGATCTTCGCTTGCGCCATGAGCACGGCGAGCCAGGGGTCCTCGCCGGTGCCTTCGGCCGTGCGGCCCCAGCGCGGATCGCGGGATACATCGAGCATCGGCGCAAAGGTCATCGCGAGCCCATCCGCGGCGCCCTCCAGGGCGGCCTCGCGCGCCGTCAGGGCCCAGGCCTCGGGGTCGAAAATTGCGGTCTCGGCCAGCGGAATGGGAAACAGGCTGCGATGCCCGTGAATGATGTCGAGGCCCACCAGCAGCGGGATGCCCAGGCGGGACTTTTCAACCGCCAGCCGCTGCATTTCATGCACCGGGCCGGCGCCGATCATGTTCAGCAGGTTGCCGATGGTGCCGTCGGCAATGGAATCCGTGGAATCACCGGCGATGATGGGGCCGGTCACCGCGTAGCTCGAGGCGGTCATCGTGAGCTGACCGAGCTTCTCCGCGAGGGTCATTCTGGCAATCAGCGTCTCGATCCGGCTCATCCCAGCGGCATCCCCGAAAAAGCGACGGCCATGATAGAGCGGCGGCGGGAAATCGCCAGCGCGGCCACAACGTGACGCAGATAGCGGTGGGGACAGGGGCCCGAGGCGCAAGCTCCCCGGTCAGGCCCGGCATGCCGCGTGTGAACCATGCCAACGGCTCAAAACCAGTTCAGAATCAGCGCATGAGGAGGTGTCCATGCCGAAAGCCGAGCCGATGTCGCCACGCGTAGCGAAGCCCCGGGCGCAAGCCCGTTCGAGCGATGCGCTGAGCCCGGCGGAGCTGGCAGGCCTGCCCGATGACGAACTGATCGATCGCATCCAGCGCCAGACCTTCGGGTATTTCTGGGACGGTGCACACCCGGGGAGCGGCCTCGCCTACGACCGGCTCAACAATCGCTCGGGGGCCGCGGACGACAAGGTGGTCACAGGTGGCTCCGGGTTCGGCGTCATGGCGCTCATCGTGGGCGTCGAGCGGGGCTGGGTTACTCGCGAAGCGGCCCTGAATCGCCTCGGCAGCATGCTCGAGCTGCTGATTCGGGCGACGATCTATCACGGCGCCTTCACACATTTCCTGAACGGCGTCACCGCCGCAACCATTCCGTTCTGGCGCAAGGATGACGCCGCGGACCTGGTGGAAACCTCATTCCTTTGCATGGGCCTGCTGTGCGCACGCCAGTACTTCAATCGAGACACACCCGCGGAGAACCTGGCGCGTAGTCAGATCAGCTTGCTGTGGGAAGACGTGGAGTGGGACTGGTACACGCGCGATGGCCGCAAGGCGCTGTACTGGCATTGGAGCCCCAACAACGGTTGGGCGATGAATCATCCGATTCGCGGCTGGAACGAATGCCTCGTCACGTATCTGCTCGCCGTGGCATCGCCTCGCTATGGCGTGGACCCTGCGGTCTATCACGAAGGGTTCGCCTCGGGGCGAGGCTTCGCCAACGGCAACCGTTACTACGACATTGAGTTGCCGCTCGGCATGCCTTACGGCGGGCCGCTGTTCTTCACGCATTATTCCTTCTGCGGGCTCGACCCACGCGGACTCGAGGATCGCTACGCCGACTATTGGGATTTGAACAGCCGGCACGTGCAGATCAACTATGCGCATTGCGTGGCGAACCCCAACAACTTCAAAGGCTATGGCGCGAACTGCTGGGGCCTGACGGCGAGCGATGATTGGTCCGGCTACTCGCCTCATGCGCCGGATCTCGACAACGGCACCATCACGCCGACTGCCGCGCTGGCAAGCCTGCCGTATGCGCCGAAAGAGTCGTTGCGTGCCGCGCGGTACTTTCTGCGAGAGCATGGCGAGAAGGTGTGGGGCCGTTACGGTTTCGTCGACGCGTTCTGCGAAGACAAGAACTGGTTCGCAAGCCACTACCTCGCCATCGACCAGGGGCCCATCGTCGTGATGATGGAAAACCATCGCACGGGCCTGCTGTGGAACCTGTTCATGAGTGTGCCGGAAGTGCAGAACGGCCTGCGCCTGCTGGGCTTCACAAGCCCCCACCTGCGCGAGCCGCCCGATGCGGGAAGCGGTGGTTGATGGAGTCGTTCGGCGAGTGGCTCGATCGCGAGTACCGCTACGCCGCTGCGGCCATGCTTCGAAGCATCTCCCCGGTCGACCTGGTCAAGAGGCGGCCGGGTTTCGGCCAGACCATCCGCGCGGTGAAGGGCGCCATCATTGCCTCCCCGGTACTCGCGGACTGGAACCCGGAGCCGGACTACTTCTTTCACTGGTTCCGCGATTCGGCCGTCATCATCGATGCGCTCCGCGTGCTGCATGAGGAGGGAACGGTCGGGCCAGAAGCGCTCACGCACGTGGCGGACTTCGTGCGATTCAGTCTTTCGCTGCGCAAACTCGATGGCCGCGCGCTCGTTGCAGAGCCTGCCTGGCGCACCGGCGTAGTGGAAAAATTCACTCAGTATCTGCGCCAGGATGCCGATCTGGCTGCCGCCCACGGGGAGGCCGTGGTCGCCGACACGCGCGTCAATGCGGATGGAACGCTGGACATATCGAACTGGAGTCGTCCCCAGCATGACGGTGCGCCACTGCGCGCGCTCGCAATGCTGCGTTGGGCGCGCGAGGTCACGTTCGACGCGGCCGTCGAGGCCGATGTGTCGGAACTCATTCGCTCGGATCTGGCGTTCACATTCGAGCATGCGCGTGAGCCTTCATTCGACATGTGGGAGGAGGAGAAAGGCCTCCACTACCATTCGCTTTGTGTGTCCGCCGCGGCGCTGGAAGAGGGCGCGGACTGGCTGGAAACTCGCGGGGACACCGAGGCACAACCCCACCGTGCACAAGCCCACCGTGCACAAGCCCACCTTGCGCAAGCCCACCTTGCGCAAGCCTATCGTGCGGAAGCGAAGATCATCCGCAAGACGCTCGACGGCTTCTGGCTCGCCGAGGCAGGTTACTATCGCTCGCGTGTACTGCCTTCCGAACAGCGCTCCAGCAAAGAGCTCGACATTGCCGTCATCCTCGCGGCGATTCACTCGGGTTCGCATGCGGACACGCATTCCGTCCGGGACCCGAGAATGCACGCCTCGCTTGCGCGCCTCGAGGCGCTGTTCGAGGCGGACTACGCCATCAACCACAACCGTTCGCCGGGAACGGGGCCGGCGATGGGGCGTTACGCAGGGGATGTGTACTTCTCAGGCGGCGCGTACTACTTCTCAACGTTGGGCGCCGCGGAGTTCTGCTTTCGCGCCGCTGCGGGCAGCGAGGCTACACAGGCGTGGGTGCAGCGGGGCGATGCGTACCTTGCAACGGTTCGCGCCTTCACTCCTGCGAGCGGCGAGTTGTCGGAGCAATTTGATCAGCGCACTGGTCAGCAAACATCGGCGCGCCACCTGGCATGGAGCTACGCCGCGTTCATCACGTGTGTCACGGCGCGTCGCGCCGTAGTGAAACACTAGGTGTATAGGAAAAATGCCCTCCGGTCATTTTTCGGACAAAGCCTTCGTTGCCGACCGCAAAAGGCGCGACTTTTGCGGCCTGCGCAGCGCCACCTCAAGTCCGACGGGGTGCTAGGGTGAGCGCCGAAGTAGAAGTCGAGGCCGAAGCGCCTCGGGTGGGCCTCGCGGGCCAGATGGGCATGATGTTCCGGGCGATGTTCTCGTCGCGCGTCGGCAAGACGCTGGTCACGCTCGCCGTTGCCATCGTGCTGGTGGTCGTCGTCACGGCCTACGGGCAGATTCGCCTCAACAGCTGGAACAGGCCGTTCTACGACGCCTTGTCCCGCCGCGACCTGCACGACTTCCTGATTCAGCTCGGCGTGTTCGCCATCATCGCAAGCCTGCTGCTCATCCTGAACGTCGGGCAGCGGTGGCTCGTCGAAACCCTGAAATACAAGCTGCGTGAAGGCCTCGTGCACGACCTGCTCGAGAACTGGATGCAGCCGCGCCGGGCCTTCTGGCTTGCGAATGCGGGGCCGATCGGCGTGAACCCCGATCAGCGCATGCACGAAGACGCGCGCAAGCTCTGTGACTTGTCGGGCGATCTCGCGGTGGGCCTGCTCCAGGCGACGATTCTGTTCGTCACGTTCGCAGGCGTGCTGTGGGCACTCTCCAACGATTTCAGTTTTCGCGTCGGCAACATCGATTACGCCGTGCCGGGCTTCATGCTGTGGGCCGCCATCATCTATTCGTTCATCGGCTCGCTCCTGAGCTATTGGGTGGGCGGCAGTCTCATCTCGCGCAACGAAGAGCGCTACGCGCGGGAAGCCGACCTGCGCTTCTCACTCGTGCGTATCAACGAACACCTGGACGGAATTTCGCTCGCCGCCGGCGAAGCGGACGAGAAGCGCCGGGTCGAGCTTCATCTGGCCAATGTGCTCGCG
>JBDTUL010000059.1:0-17336 GCA_040007735.1 Gammaproteobacteria bacterium
CCAGAAGCTGCTGACGGTGCTCGGGCCGCAGACCACGCTGCTGGATGCGTTCAAGGCTGCGAACCAGGTGCTGCAGGGCGCAGTGCAGGGCATCGCTGAGCTGATCACGCGTCCGGGTCTCATCAACGTGGACTTCGCGGACGTGCGCACGGTGATGGCGGAAACCGGCATGGCGATGATGGGCTCGGGCTCGGCGAGCGGCGAAAACCGCGCGCGCATCGCTGCCGAGGCCGCGGTGTCTTCACCTCTCCTCGAGGACATCAACCTTGCCGGTGCTCATGGCATCCTGGTGAACGTCTCGGCGGGTATGGACCTGTCGATCGGCGAATTCCAGGAAGTCGGCCAGATCGTCAAGCAGTTCGCCTCGGACGATGCGACCGTCGTGGTCGGCACGGTGATCGATCCGGAACTCAAGGACCAGGTGCGCGTCACAGTCGTGGCAACCGGTCTTGGACGTCCGGCCGCAACCGCTCGTCCGCCGCTCGCTCATCACCGCAACGAGCCGCCGGCCCGTGAAATGGCGGGTGCGCGTGTTGCGGATTCGCTGCCGCCCATGCGGGTGGTGCGCCGTCAGCCCCTCTCCAGCAGCGACTACGCTGCGCTGGATAAGCCGACAGTGCAGCGTCAGCGTGCAGTGGGCGATGGCCTGCGTCCGGAGCCCGAAGCCGATGATTTGCTGGATATCCCGGCCTTTCTGCGGCGTCAGGCGGACTGAGCTGAGACGTAACGGCGGCGCCTGGCGCCGCCGGACGGTGTCAGCGGGCGTGAGCCAAGGAAGTTGCTTCAGGGAGGCTGTGGCGTGAAGGACGTGTACGTGCACGTCGGGGGCCCAAGGGAAACCTGAGCCCCCGGCGGAAGGCCCGTGCCGGCTGCAGGCCTGTGCTGGCCGCAGGCCCGTGCCCGGAAGTATGTTGATTGTGTTACGGTACTGGCCTTCTTACGGCTGGCGCCGAGATGGTTACGTGCTCGCGCGGTTCGCGGGCGGCGCCCGCAAGAGACCACCCTCTGATCGATTCCCCGATGGTTGGACAACGGACGCTAAAAAACTCGATTCGGGCTTCCGGCGTGGGACTGCACACCGGTAAGAAAGTACTCATGGTGCTGCGGCCTGCGCTCGCGGACACCGGAATCGTATTCCGCCGCACGGACATGGCGAACTCGGAAGACATTCCCGCGCGCGCGGAAAATGTCGGCGACACCGCCCTCGGCACCACGCTCGTGAAGGGCGAATCCAAGGTTTCTACTGTCGAGCACCTGCTCTCGGCATTTGCAGGGCTCGGCATCGATAACGCCATCGTGGAACTGAGCGCGGCCGAAGTGCCCATCATGGATGGCAGCGCCGGCCCCTTCGTGTTCCTGCTGCAGTCCGCGGGCATCGAAGAGCAGCGTGCGCCCAAGCGGTTCGTGCGCATCAAGCAGCACGTGCGCGTCGAAGACGGCGAGAAGTGGGCGGAGTTCCGGCCCTTCGACGGCTTCAAGGTGAATTTCGAAATCGAGTTCAATCACCCCGTGTTCAAGCGTCGCGCGCAGAAAGCGTCGATGGATTTTTCGACCACCTCGTTCCTCAGGGAAGTGAGCCGCGCGCGCACCTTCGGCTTCATGCGGGATCTCGAGATGATGCGCTCACGCAACCTCGCGCTCGGCGGCAATCTCGACAACGCGATCGTGCTCGATGACTTCCGCGTGCTGAACGAAGACGGTTTGCGCTACGAAGATGAATTCGTGAAGCACAAGATCCTCGATGCCATCGGAGATCTGTATCTCCTCGGCCACAGCCTCATCGGCGAATTCAGCGGTTATAAATCCGGCCATGCGCTGAACAACAAGCTCTTGCGCACGATGCTGAAAGAGCGCGCGGCATGGGAAGAGGTCGTTTTCGAGACACCCGCCGAAGCGCCGATTTCCTACGTGGAAACGCCGGCCCAGCCCGCAAGCTGAACGGTTCAGCGTTTCGGCATCACCTTCACGGTGATGGTGCGGATTGCGGAATTTTCTTTTCGAACCTGCGCATCCAGTTCGGCCACAGCAAACTTCATGCGTGCCGCCCACACGGCGGAACCCACGAAGATCACGAGCGTTTCATCGCGCTCTACGACTCCACTTACGTGTGTGTCGAGTTGCGCTGGAAGCTTGTTTTGCAGCCATTTGCGCCAGTCCGACTGGGCTTGTCTCTGCTCCGCGACACGGCCCAGGGCGCTCTGTGATGAGCGGCTCAATAGCGCTTTGACAGATTCCGGCGTGTGGGAAGTCCGTACGGGACCACTGCCGATTCGTGAAGAACCGAGCTTGTTTCGCTTGACGTGTTTGGGCATATTGCAAAGCGCTGATCGAGGCAAACCTGCCGAAAGGCGGGGACGCAAAGCCACCGGTCTAAAGCGAGGACGCTATGACAGCGGGGTTGCCAGCAGGGCGCAAGGTATTTGAATCAGAACAGGGCTTACAAAGCCCGGTTTTTTCTCATCTCCATATCGCCGGGCGACTAATTCGGGGATCCACGTGCTTCCGTAAGAGGGCAGCATGAACCTGATTTTATTTTCGCAGCGTGAAGGGCGTGCTCGCCAATTGAATCTTGCGCATCCGGTAACCCTGGGTGTGGTCGGAATTCTTGCGCTTGGCATCCTCGGTACCGCTTTTGCACTGGGCATGAAACTCGGCCAGAGGAGCGGCGCCGCGCTCGGGTCGGGCCAATCCACGCAGTGGGCCCAGGTGCTCGCCGACCAGCGTCGGCAGATCGCAGATTTGCGCTCGCAGCTGCAGGAACGAGTGGATGCCATGGCCATGCGCCTCGGCCAGGTGAACGCGCACGTCATTCGCCTGGATGCGCTGGGCAAGCGCCTCACTGACATGGCGAACATCGACCAGCGCGAATTCGACTTCGACACCGAGCCCCCGACCGGCGGCCCGGAAACGGATGATGGCATCAGCGCCCAGATTCCGGACCTCACGAATATGTTGTCTTCGCTCGAGCGCAAGGTAGACCTGCGCGATGCGCAGCTCGCAGCTCTCGAGAACGTCATTCTCTCCCGCGACCTCAACGAGCAGATTCACCCGGAAGGCCGCCCCACCAAGGGCGGCTTTATTTCATCCGGCTTCGGCGACCGGCAGGACCCCTTCACCGGCCATGAGGCGTTCCACCGCGGCATCGATTTCGCGGGCCAGGCAGGGTCGGACGTGGTGGCCGTGGCGGCTGGCGTGGTCACCTGGGCCGGCGAGCGGTCGGGCTATGGCTCACTGGTCGAAGTGAATCACGGCAACGGCTATATGACGCGTTATGCCCACAATCAGCGCACCTTGGTAACGGTCGGCCAGACGGTGACCCGGGGGCAGGCGCTGGCTCTCATGGGCTCCACGGGCCGATCCACCGGCCCTCACGTGCACTTCGAGGTGCTCAAGAACGGCCGGCAGATCAATCCTGCGTCGTTCCTCGGCAGTTCAGCCCCGGTGTCTCGCTCGGGCGGCTCGGCACAGATTCGTGGGTTCGGCGCGGTAGGGTCGACCGATAGCGATTGAGTAGATTTTCCTGGCGCACTCCCCGGCCCTGTTCTCACGGGCTGCGCCCTGGGTCTTAGCTCGATCGATCCTCACGGGCTGCGCCCGGGATCTTAGCCGGATCGCGAAGCGCGGCCGGCGGCGGATAGCGGCGCGGAGCGCCGTAAAGAACTCACCTTCTTGCTTTGGATCACTCCCGCCCCACATAGCGCGAAGGTCTTTCGCGAACGAATTCCGCGGTGTCACGTCTATTGCGTACAATACGCGGCTCGCTGAAGCAGGCCCGGTCGCGTAACCGCCTGCTACACATAAACTTTTCGCTTGGAATTTCGGAAAACGGAAACCCCCGGTGCTGCAACTTCTCACGCGCCTCCTAGGCAGCCGCAACGATCGGCTCGTCCGCACCTTCGGGCGCGATGTCAAAGCCGCCGCCGGCTTCGAAGCCCAGTTCCAGGCGCTCGGCGACGACGCTCTCCACGCCAAGACTGCCGAATTCCGCAGCCGGCTCGCTAAAGGGGAAACCCTGGACGACCTGCTGTCCGAAGCGTTCGCGGTAGTCCGCGAAGCCGGCCGCCGCACATTGAAGATGCGGCACTTCGATGTGCAGCTCATCGGCGGCATCACGCTGCATCAGGGCAAGATCGCGGAAATGCGCACCGGCGAGGGCAAAACCCTGGTCGGCACGCTGCCTGCGTACCTGAACGCGCTCAACGGCGAAGGCGTCCACTGGGTCACGGTGAACGAATACCTGGCCCAGCGCGATGCGGACTGGATGAACCCGATCTTCCAGTTGCTCGGGCTCACCGTCGGGGTCATCAAGAATTCGCAGAGTCCCGCCGAGAAACGCGCCGCTTACGCTTGTGACATCACGTACGGCACCAACAACGAGTTCGGCTTCGACTACCTGCGCGACAACCTGGCATTCCGGCTCGAAGACAAAGTCCAGCGCGGCCTGCCATTCGCCATCGTGGACGAAGTGGATTCCATCCTCGTCGACGAGGCGCGCACGCCTCTCATCATCTCGGGTCCTGCGGAAGAGAGCACCGAGCTGTATCTGACCATCAACCAGCTCGTGCCGCGCCTCGTGCGCCAGCAGCAGGAAGAGGGGCCGGGCGATTTCTCGGTGGATGAGAAGGCCAAGCAGGTGCACATCACTGAGGAAGGCCACGAGCACGTCGAGCAGCTGATGGGCGAGCTCGGGCTGCTGCGCGAAGGCGAGAGTCTTTACGACGCGGCCAACATTCGCCTCATGCATCACCTGAATGCGGCGCTTCGCGCGCACGCGCTCTACAAGCGCGATGTCGAATACATCGTGCGCCAGGGCGAAGTGATCATCGTTGATGAATTCACCGGCCGCACGATGGTGGGCCGCCGCTGGTCCGATGGGTTGCATCAGGCCGTGGAAGCGAAGGAAGGCGTGCGCGTGCGCGAGGAGAACCAGACGGTTGCCTCGATCACGTTCCAGAACTATTTCCGCCTGTACAAGAAACTCTCGGGCATGACCGGCACGGCCGACACGGAAGCCCCCGAGTTCATGCAGATCTATGGTCTCGAGGTCGTGGTCATTCCCACTCACCGCCCGATGATCCGCAAGGATGCGCCGGACTTCGTCTACCTCACGCAGAAAGACAAGTACGACGCCATCATCGAGGACATTCGGGATTGCGTGGAACGCCAGCAGCCTGTGCTGGTCGGCACCACGTCCATCGAGACTTCGGAATACCTGTCGGATCTGCTGAAGAAGCAGAGCGTGCCTCATGAAGTGTTGAACGCCAAACAGCATGAGCGTGAAGCAACCATCGTTGCGCAGGCGGGCCGTCCGGCCGCAGTCACTATCGCCACGAACATGGCGGGCCGCGGCACGGACATCGTGCTGGGCGGCAACCTGAACTCAGAGATCGCAGGGATGGGCGAAGGCGTCGATCCGGCTGCTGTGGAATCCGCTCGCCTCGAATGGCAGAAGCGCCACGACAAGGTCGTTGAGGTCGGTGGCCTGCACATCGTCGGCACCGAACGTCACGAGTCCCGCCGCATCGACAATCAGCTGCGCGGCCGTTCCGGCCGGCAGGGCGACCCGGGTTCGAGCCGCTTCTATCTTTCGATGGAAGACAACCTGATGCGCATCTTCGGCGACCCGGTTCGCACGAAGCGCCTGCTGCAGATGGCGGGCATGAAGGAAGGTGAGGTCATCGAGAGCGGCATGCTCACGCGCCAGATCGAGAAGGCGCAGCGGAAGGTGGAATCGCACAACTTCGACATTCGCAAACAGCTGCTGCTGTTCGACGACGTGGCGAACGACCAGCGCAAAGTCGTGTACCAGCAGCGCACCGAGATCATGGGCACCGAGGATCTGTCGGCGGCCATCACCGGCATTCGCGAGGAAGCCATCGGCAACCTGCTCGATCAGCACATGCCGAAGAGCACCTCGCCCGAAGATTGGAATGCGGATGCGCTCTCCGAGGCGCTCGCCAAGGACTTCAACGCGCGCGTCGAAGTGCAAGCGCTGATGGCGCAGGCGAAGAGCGACGCGGAGAAGGACGAGAACTCGAGCGGCGAGCTGGATGAAGCGGCTCTGCGTCAGCGTGTCACCGCCGCGGTGAACGATGTGTACGAAACGAAGGTCGCTCGCATCGGCGCACCGGTAATGCGGCACGTCGAGAAGGACGTCATGCTTCGCATGCTCGACCAGCATTGGCGCGATCACCTGGGCGCCATGGATTACCTGCGCCAGGGCATTCACCTGCGGGGCTACGCTCAGAAGGACTACCGCTTCGAGTACAAGCGCGAGGCCTTCGAGCTGTTCGCAGCCATGCTCGAGCGTGTGAAGTTCGAGACGGTGTCGCTGCTGTCGAAGATCGAAGTGCGCACGCAGGAAGAAGTGGATCGCGAAGAGGAAGAGCGGCGCGAGCGCCTCATGCGCGCTCTGCAGGCTCAGCATCCCGACACCGGTTCGTTGCTCGCAGGCCCCGGGGATGGCGTTGTGCCGGAGCCCGGTGCGCCTGAGCAGGGTCAGCCGCCGATGGGTTTTGGTGGGAGCCCGTTCGGGGGTCGTCCGAACGCACCGTCGCCGTTCCCGCCGTCCGCGGAGCCGCCGAGCACCTTCGTGCGCGGGGAGAAGAAGGTCGGCCGGAACGAGCTGTGTCCCTGCGGCTCGGGAAAGAAATTCAAGCATTGCCACGGACAGCTTTCGGCTTCCGGCGAGTGACGGTGCCGGTTGAGCGGCACTGACCCTGTCATTCGGGTGGTGGCCGGCGCGCTGTACGACTCGCGCGGCCACGTGCTCATCGCGGAACGCCCGCCCGGCAAGCACATGGCCGGCCGCTGGGAGTTTCCCGGCGGCAAGATCGAGCCCGGCGAAACCGAGTGCGCAGCGCTCACGCGGGAATTACGGGAAGAGCTCGGGGTCGAAGTCACCGTGGCACGCCCCCTGCTCACGCTTCGTCATGACTACCCCGAACGCCGCGTGGAAGTCGCGCTGTGGCTGGTGGAAAGTTATGCGCGCGAGCCGCGCGCGCTCGATGGCCAGCGGCTGAAGTGGGTGACGCCCGCGGCGTTGAGCTTCGAGGATGTCCTGGAAGCCGACCAGCCTTTCGTCGCGGCCCTTCAGCGCCTGGCGGCTCCCGCCGGTGCACGGCCCGGAGTGCCAGCGTCCCCTGCAGCGCCATTGTCCGAAGAGCCGCAGTCCACATAGCATCGCCCTGCATCGTCATCCTTCAGACCGACACCGTTCACGACCCAAGTTCAGCGAGGAAACACGCCCATGGCATCGCAGCCCGATCTTCCGGAGGTCAAGCTCGACCCGACCAGCCTGTACCAGGAAGAAATCTTCACGGATCGGCGCGCCGGCACCCTTCGCCGCCTCAAGCCCATTACGGTGGATGGCGCAGACGACCCGTCGCGGCCCGTGCTGTTCTCCGGGCAGACGCAGCTCCTGACTCCCGCGGGCGTGTTGCCGCTGGTGTTCGACATCGAAGCCGCCACGCTCGATGAGGCGCTTCAGAAATTCCCCGAAGGCGTGAAGGTCGCTCTCGAGCAGGCCATCGACGAAGCGCGCGAAATGCGCCGCGAGCAGTCGTCCCGCATCGTGGTGCCGGATGTCGGCGGCGGCGGAATGGGGCCGGGGCCATCGGGCGGCGGGGGGAAGATCAAGTTCTGAGGCGCGTGGCCGGCCTCGACATCCACATGCAACAGGTTGCAGAAGGCCTTCTCTTCCCAGAGGGTCCAATCGCGATGGCGGATGGCTCCGTCGTGCTCGTGGAGATTCGCCGCAAGACACTAACGCGAGTAACTGCAGATGGGCGGCGCGAAACCATCGCCGACATGGACGGCGGGCCGAATGGTGCTGCGATCGGGCCCGACGGCGCGGTCTACGTGTGTAACAACGGCAATGCGTGGGCCTGGGAGCCCGGGGATCTCAGCTTTCCCGCAGGACCGCCGCCGAGTTACGTCAGTGGTTCGATCCAGCGAGTGGATCTGCGCACTGGCCGATTCACGACGCTGTACGACTCATGCGACGGCAAGCCGCTCAACAGCCCCAACGATCTTGTCTTCGATAGCACCGGCGGCTTCTGGTTCACCACGCTCGGCTATTCAGATGGTGAGAATCGGCGGCTCGGCGCTGTGTACTACGCGCGTGCCGATGGCTCGAAGATCACGCGCTGGCGCAGTGAGCTGATTTCACCTAACGGCATCGGGCTTTCACCCGACGAACGCAAGCTCTACATGGCGGACTGCATCAATGGGCGCTTGTTCGAATTCGATCTGTCGGCGCCGGGTGTAATGGCGCCACAGACCTCGTTCGCGCCGGGGCGGGTGGTGTGCACGCTTCCTGGCTTTCAGTGGCTCGACAGCCTTGCTGTTGAAGCAGGCGGACGCATTTGCGTCGGCACACTTTGGAACGGGGGCATTACCGTTTTTGAGACGACTGGCGAGTATGAACACGTTGCGTTCCCCGACCCGCTGACTACGAATATTTGTTTCGGTGGGGTTGATATGAGGGATGCGTGGGTTACGTGCTCCAGCACCGGGCGCCTGTTCAAGTGTCGCTGGCCGCGGGCGGGGTTGAAGTTGCCGTTCAACGGCTGATCAAGAGCCCTCAATCGCCGGGCGGCTGAAGAGAAGAGGTTGTCTCGTTGGCTTGGCCGCCCACCCAATCCCTCATCCCGACACACACACACACTCTCTCTCTCTCTCTCTCTTCACTTCAGCTGCGCGTCGAAGAACCGCGCGATCGTCGAGTACGCGTGGGGGCCGGTCGTCGCGTGCCGGAGCATGCCGTGCTTGCTGCCGGGGTACGTCATGATGTCGAAGGGCTTGTTCAGGTCTTGCAGGCGCTTGAACAATGCCGTGCTGTGAGTGAACAGCACGTTGTCGTCGGCCATGCCGTGCATGATGAGCAATGGGCCGCGTAGCTTGTCGGCGTACGTGAGCGCGTCGCTGGCGGCGTAGCCTGCGACATTGTCTTGAGGCGTGCTCATGTAGCGCTCGGTGTAATGCGTATCGTAGAGCCGCCAGTCCGTAACGGGCGCGCCGGAGATACCTGCGGCAAACACGTCCGGTGCCTGCATCATGCACATCAGCGCCATGTACCCACCGTAACTCCAACCGAACACACCGATACGTTTCGGGTCCACGTAGGGCAGGGACTTCAGGAACTCGGCTCCCGTCACCTGATCTTCGACCTCGACCGAGCCCATGTGCTTGTAGAGCGCCGTCTCGAACTGCGTGCCGCGAAAGGCAGAGCCGCGATTGTCCAGTGTGAACACGATGTAACCGTGCTGCACGAGGTACTGTCGAAAGAAGCCCTCGTTGCTCCGAGGGTACCCGCCCCACGCGCGACGCACGCGCTGAGCTCCCGGGCCACCATAGACATCAACAATAACCGGATAGCGCTTCCCCGGAATGAGCTCCCGCGGCCGGGTGAGCTGATAGTGAAGCGTCTGTCCATCGCGTGATTTCAGAGTGCCGAACTCGACCGGTTCATGCTCGGGCAGATACGGCGCATAGGGATGGTCCGGCGCGATATCGTTGGCGACGAGAACTGCAAGGGACTTGCCTGCGGCAGAGCGCAGCGTCAGTGAGGGCGGGTGATCCGGCGTCGAAAACGTGTCGAGAAAAACGTGAGCGTCGAGGGACATGGTGACTGCGTGCCAGCCGGCCACCCCGGTGACGCGATGAGGTGGCGTGTCCTTGTCTTTCCCTCGGCCTTTGCCTTGCCCTTGCCCTTGCCCTTGCAATGACGCTGAATACAGATGCCGCTCGAGCGGCGTCTGCGCATTCGCCATGAAGTAAATCTGCCCGCTGCGCTCGTCCACGCCGCGAATGGCCCGATCGCTGCCTTCGCCCACCACTTCCCAATCACCGTGCGTCAGCGGCCGTACGAGCTTGCCGTCAAAGTCGTAGAGATACAGATGCGCATGCCCCGAGCGAGCGGACATCCAGATCAGCTGGGACGAATTCTTCAGGAACGTCAGTTCGTCGTTCAGATCCACCCACGTGTCGCTGCGCTCGTTGATGAGTTCGCGTGCTGTGCCAGTCCTGGCATCCATGCGAAGCAACGTGAGCGTCTTCTGATCCCGGCTCTGGCGCTGAACTGCTAGTGCGCTGCTATCGGGGAACCAGTCGACGCGCGCAAGGTAGATGTCTGCGTTGCTGCCGAGGTTCATCTCGGCGGCGCCACCGTTCTGGCCACCGGTCTCGGCCACGAATAATTTAACGAGGGCATTGCGCCCGCCCGCCGCCGGGTAGCGCTGTTTCACCACCTTCACCGCATCGGCGTAGATCTCGAAGCGCTCGATTTCCGCCACCGGCGATTCATCGACGCGGGTAAAAGCGATGCGCCGATCGTCTGGCGACCACCAGTACCCCGTCGTGCGCGCCATCTCTTCCTGCGCGATGAATTCTGCCGTGCCGTAGCTCACGAGACCGCCGCCGTCCTGCGTGATGGCGTGCTCGGTGCCGCTCTTCAAATCGTAGACGAACAGGTTTTGATCGCGAATGAAGCTGACGTAGCGGCCGCGCGGCGAGAAGTGCGCATCCGTCTCGAAACTTTCCGTGCGAGTGATACGGCGTACGGCGGTCTCCGGCTTCGCGCGCAGGTCGTACACATACAGATCCCCACCAAGTGGCACGAGTAACGAATGTGAATCCGGAGAGAACTCGTACTCGAGAATGCCGGAGAGCGAGGAGGTGCGTTGGCGTTCGCGCCGTTGCACTTCTTCGGCCGACAACGCGCGCTCTTCCGGCACGAGCCGCGCCGCATCCACGAGCAGTGTGTGTTTGCTGGTGGCAATGTCGTAGGCCCAGAGATCCAGCCGATCCTTGTTTCGGTCGCCGCCGCGCAGATAGGCGACGTAACGCCCGTCCGGCGACAACTGGGGTGAACGGAGACTGGCACCGGAGAGATCCGGTGCTGCAAAGATTCGTTCGATTGTCAGCATTTCTGCGCCTGCCGTGCCACCCGCGCACATTAGCAGGACGAACGGAATCCAGCGTGCGATGAATCGTGTGGTCATGTGCGGGGAGGTCTTTGTTAGACTGCGTGTCCGAATGGCAGGCGAGTGTAGGGATGAAAAACAATTCGAGCCACTTGCGGTCTGCCCTGGCTGCCTTCGTTGCGCTTCTGCTCGTCGCATGTGCGGGAACTGGCGCCAGGCAGGATGCACCTGCCACGCCACCCGCCGCCACCGCGGTCGCACCTGCCACCGCAACCGTTGCGAGTTCAGTCCTCGCAACGCCTCCGGTCTATCCCGAGACCAACCGCGGCGACATAACGGACAACTATCACGGCACCATGGTCGCCGATCCGTATCGGTGGCTGGAGCAACTCGACTCGGCGCCGACGCAGCAGTGGGTGAAAGCCGAGAATGCGCTGAGCCAGCCGCGTCTCGAAGCGTTGCCCAACCGGCCGTGGCTCAAGCAGAGACTCACCGAGTTGTGGAAGTACGAGCGCTTCGGCATTCCGAGGAAAGCCGGCTCGCACTACTACTACACGCGGAACGACGGCTCGCAGAATCAGAGTGTGTTGTATGTGTCGAGCAGCCTCGATGCGCAAGGCACGGTGCTGTTCGACCCGAACATGGCAAGTACCGATGCAACCATTGCGCTTTCCGACTTCACGCCGAGCAACAGCGGCAGCATCGCCGCCTACGCGCTATCCGATGGCGGCACGGACTGGGAGATCTGGAAGTTTCGCCGCGCCGACAACGGCACAGATCTGGAAGACACCCTCCGCCTGACAAAATTCTGGGGAGTTTCCTGGGCGCACGACGACTCGGGTGTTTACTACAGCCGATACCCGGCACGGGCGGATGGGAAGGGCGACGACGCAGGCCGTCCGGATGTCTACTTCCACACACTTGGCGAACTGCAGGCGAAAGATCGTCTCGTCTACAAGGTTACCAATCACCCCACGCACGTGCCTCAGGGCACCGTGACGGAAGACGGCCGTTATCTCATCATCACTCTGTATGACGGCAACCTCGTCAACGCAGTGGATGTGCTCGAGCTCGGCCGGCCCAATGCCAAGGCGAAATCTCTGTTCCCGAAATGGGATGGCTACTACACCTTCATCGGCTCTCGCGGCGACGAGTTGTACTTTCAGACAACCAACGGCGCCAAGCGCGGGCGCGTCATAGCGGTGAACGTGAGGAAGCCGACGCCCACGCAGTGGCGCACGGTCGTTCCCGAAGCTGACGTTTCTCTCGAATCGGTCAGTTATGTCTCTGGCCGCATCATCACGCGCTATGTGCAGGATGCACACAGCATCGTGCGCCTGTACGAAACGAATGGGCATCTGGTGGGTGACGTGCGGTTGCCGGGCCTCGGCACCGTCGATGGCCTCGGCGGTGAATCGCACGATCTCGAAACGTTCTTCTCCTACGCAGACTACGTAACACCCGCAGCTATCTATCGCTACGACCCTGCCACGAACACCGCCACTGAATGGCGCAAGCCGCGCATTCCGGCACAGACAGATGGATACGTCACGGAGCAGGTGTTCTACAAAAGCAAAGACGGCACGCGCATTCCCATGTTCATCACGCATCGGCGTGACATGAAGAAAGACGGCAACCAGCCCGTGCTCCTATACGGCTATGGTGGGTTCAACATTTCCGCCACGCCTGCCTTCCGTGCACCGGTGCTGGCATGGCTCGAGATGGGCGGCGTGTTTGCGGAAGCCAACCTCCGCGGCGGCGGCGAGTACGGTGAGGAGTGGCACGTGGCCGGCACTCTCAGCCAGAAGCAGAACGTGTTCGACGATTTCATCGCGGCGGCCGAATTTCTCATCCGCGATGGCTATACGAACCCGAAGCGCCTGGCGATCCATGGTCGAAGCAACGGCGGTCTGCTGGTCGGCGCCACGCTCGTGCAGCGGCCAGACCTGTTCGGCGCCGCGTTGCCGGCGGTGGGCGTGCTCGACATGCTTCGCTACCACACGGCCAGCGCGAACGCGCGCCAGTGGTCAACCGACTATGGCCTGAGCGAGAACCCGGAAGACTTCAAGGCGCAGCTCGCTTACTCGCCGGTTCACAACGTGAAGCCCGGCACCTGTTATCCGCCCACGCTCATCACAACAGCGGATCACGACGATCGGGTGGTGCCCTGGCACAGCTACAAATTTGCGGCGGCCCTGCAGAACGCGCAGTCCTGCTCGAATCCGGTACTGATCCGGGTGGAGACCCGGGCGGGCCACGGCGCCGGGAAGCCGGTATGGATGCAGATCGAAGACTTCGCCGATCAGTGGGCCTTCCTGGCGCAGGCGCTGGGCATGCCGTTGCCGTTGCCGTTGCCGGCATCGGCGGCGAACTAGCGCTCGTCGTCCGACTGCGAAGATTCGCCTTCCGGCGGCGGCGTCGGGTCGCCCGGAATCGCGCGTTGCTCGGAAAGCCAGGCGCCCAGATCGATGAGCCGGCAGCGCTCGCTGCAGAAAGGCCGAAACGGGGCGTCCGCGGACCACTCGGTCTCGCGGCGGCACGTGGGGCACTTGACTCGCGGAGGGCTTGTCACGGGCTGCACCCGGGGTTCAACGGGGTTCGCGAAAGACGCGAGCCCCGTAGGAATAGCGTCGCGAAGCGCGCCGGAAAGAATCTTCGCATCGTCGAGGCCGTGCCGCCCGCCTCTCAGCCGCAGCAGCTCAGGATGAACGGGATATCCCTCTCGCTCTGCGTGGGGCGAGCGGTGAGGCCGTTCCACGTGAGAAACCGCAGGCTGCAGCGATAGTGGCTGCCGCTGATCTCCGGGTAGAGCCCGGTGACCTTGGGCAACGAGATGCGCAACAGCTGAATCGGCGTATCCCGGTCGAACGTGATGTGGAAGGAGCCGCCCTTCGCGATTTCCTGCCGAGCCCGGCCGTTCTGGCGCGTGAGCCACAGCAGCTCGGCGATGGCGTCGCACAGCGGCCGCAGCAAGCCCAGCCACTCGTTGAAGGTCTGCACTCTGGTGTCCGCCGACTGGCTGAGCCAGTAGTAGTAGTCCGGCAGGTCGAACTCGCAGGTGCCGCCCGGAATGGCGCTTCGGTGCTTGATGGCGCTGAGGAATTCCGAATCCCTCAGTGGCTGCAGGAACGTGGAGCCCGCATTCAGCAGCTCCGCCCGCAGGCGCGTGAGGTTGGACATCACCGTGGTCAGCCGGCCGGAATCCACGCCCGGCTTCGACTGGAATTCGGTGAGCGAGGAGACGTGACGCTCCAGCTCCTTCAGCACATCTGAACGGATGTCGCCGCGGGTGCTGATGGCCAGCACATCCAGCAGGCACGACATGGCGGCGCGGCTGCCCCACTGGCTGGCGACCTCGTTGTGGTAGAGCGCTTGCGTGTATAGAAAATCCAGGCGCAGGAAAGTGCGCATCCGCTCGCTCAGCGGCTGCTCGAATACCAGCGTCTCGTTTTCAGGTGCGGGAGCGTGCTCCCGTAGTTCCTCGGCGGCCATCGCCCTATTCTGCTTTACAGGCGCGTCACCCGTAAACGCCGAATGCTCAAGTCGGGGCTTGTCGGCCGAAAATTAGATAGCGTGCATGGAGTGCGGCCACGTGATCGCGCAGCGTGGCCAGGTCGCCGTCGTTCACTACGACGTCGTCGGCCGCGGCAAGCCGAGCGGCGCGAGTGGCCTGTGCGGCGAGAATTCCGCGGGCCTGCTCCAGCGTCGAGCCGTCGCGGACCTGAAGGCGCCGGAGTTGGAGCTCTTCGCTGCAATCCACGACGAGCACCCGATCCACGCGTTTTTTTCCGTCTGTTTCAACGAGCAACGGGATTACGTGGATCTGATACGGGCCGGGGGCGGCGGCAGATCGCTGCGCTAGCAGTTCTCTGATTGCGGGGTGCATCACCTGCTCGAGGTCGGCTCGCGCCGCCGGGTCGGCAAAGACAATCGTGCGGAGTGCGGCCCGGTTCAGGCTTCCATCGGCGGCCAGGACGCCCTGGCCGAAACGTTGGACGATCTGTTGAAGCGCCGGCTGGCCGGGGGCGACGACCTCGCGCGCGAGCACGTCCGTGTCGATCACCGGGACGCCGAGTGCCTCGAAGAGCTTTGCGACCGTAGACTTGCCGCTGGCGATGCCGCCCGTGAGCCCGACACGAAAGGGGAGCGCAGGGGTCACGGCCCTATGCTCAGGGTCGCTGGCCGAAAAGGCCCAGGTAGCGGTCCACGAGCTGCTGGCCGCACATCAGCATCAGCCAGCCGGAAGCGGCCAGATACGGCCCGAAGGCGATCGGCGTGGATCGCCCCTGTTTCTGCACGCTCAGGATAACGATGCCGGAGACGGCGCCCACCGCGGCGGCGATGAGGATGATCGGCAGCAGCATCTGCCACCCGAGCCAGGCTCCCAGGGCCGCGAAGAGCTTGAAGTCCCCATAGCCCATGCCTTCCTTGCCCGTAGCCAGGCGAAAGGCGTGGAAAACTCCCCAAAGGCTGAGGTAGCCCGCCAGGGCGCCGATGACGCTCGTACGCAGGTCCACCGGAATCGGCGCGCCCGTCGAGGAGGGGCCCCACAGGCTGACCGCCAACCCGAGCCAGAGCAGGGGCAGGGTCATGTTGTCCGGCAGGAGCTGCGTGTCGACGTCGATGAACGTCAGGGCCACGAGATACCAGGTGAGCACCAGCCCCGCGACCGCCGGCCAGCCGAAACCCAACTTCCATGCCACGGCGGCGGACATGAGGCCCGTGAGTGCTTCGATGATTGGGTAGCGGGGCGAGATGCGTACGCCACAGCCGGCGCACTTGCCTCGCAGGAAGAGATAGCTGACGACCGGGATGTTCTGGAGCGCCGTAATCGGCGCCTTGCAGGCCGGACAGGCCGAGCGAGGCACCACGAGGTTGAAGGGCGGTGCCGTCGCAGCGGCTGGCGGGACGCCACCGCCGGTGGCTCCGAGCTCGGCGCACTGGTCGCGCCATTGCCGCTCGAGCATCAGCGGCACCCGGTAGATGACCACGTTCAGGAAGCTGCCCACGAGCAGGCCCAGCACCAGGCAGGTGCCGATGAACAGGGCGGGGGACCGGGCGAGCAGTTCAATGACCGACATCGTGTGGAGCCTCAAAGAAAACGCCGCGCGAGCGCGGCGTTTTCACGACCTTGACCTGGGATCCGTGCGTTTAGACGACCGAACCGAGCTTGAAGATCGGCAGGTACATCGCGATGACCATGCCGCCGACCAGCACGCCGAGGACCGCCATGATGAGCGGTTCGAGCAAGCTCGACATGGCATCGACCGCGTTGTCGACTTCCGCCTCGTAGAACGTGGCGACCTTGTCGGACATCGCATCGAGGGAACCGGACTCCTCGCCGACCGCGATCATCTGGATGACCATGTTGGGGAACAGGCCTGTGTTCTCCATCGCGCGTTGCAGGCGCTGACCGGTGCTCACTTCATCTCGCATGGCCAGCACGGCGTTCTCATAAACAATGTTACCGGTTGCGCCGGCCACTGAAGTGAGCGCCTCGACCAGCGGTACGCCTGCCGCGAACATGGTGGACAACGTGCGCGCGTAGCGCGCGATGGCCGCCTTGTTCAGGATGGGACCGATGATCGGCATCTTGAGGGCCGCGCGGTCCAGGAACTCGCGCATGCGCTTCGAGCGTTTCTTGAAGTAGGCGAATGTGTAGATGGCACCGCCTATTACGGCGGCGAGGAAGATGCCCTGGGTTTGCACGAACTTCGACATGTTGATGACGAACTGTGTAAAGGCCGGCAGATCGGCGCCGAACCCCTTGAATAGGCTTTCGAACTGCGGGATGACGAAGATGAGCAGGATCATGCTGACGATTACCGCCACTACGAGAACCGCAGCGGGGTAAAACAGGGCCTTCTTCACCTTCTTCTTCAGTGCCTCGGTCTTTTCCTTGTAAGTGGCGATCTTGTCCAGAAGGCTTTCCAGCGCACCCGCCTGTTCGCCCGCCTCGACGAGATTCACGAACAGGTCGTCGAAGTACAACGGATGCTTCGAGAGCGACTCATGTAGCGAAGTACCGCCCTCGATATCCGTCTTGATGTCGAGAATGAGTTTCTGCATCGAGGGTTTTTCGTGACCGTTGCCCACGATCTCGAAGGACTGCACCATCGGAATGCCCGCGGCGAGCATGGTGGCCAGCTGGCGCGCAAATACCGCGATATCCGCAGGGTTTGGCTTGCCGCCCGTTTTGAACGACTGCGTCTGCTTGCGGATTCGGGAGGCAGCGATGCCCTGGCGGCGCAGGTCCGCCTTGAGGGCGCCCTCATCCGGCGCCAGGCTCTTGCCTTTGACGCGGTTGCCTTTCTTGTCCATTCCTTCCCAGGTGAAAGGAATGTCCCGTTTGATCGTCTTGACGGATGCTGTTGCTGCCTGTGCCATGAGAATTGTTCCTGCGTCACTCGA
>JBDTUL010000060.1:0-17296 GCA_040007735.1 Gammaproteobacteria bacterium
CAGGGGCGCAACGAATTCCCAACGCGCCGTGGCGTGGCTCGCGAATGCGCCTTCGACCATCGCAACGACGCGATCGCCGGGTTTGAATCCACGCACGTCCGCGCCAACCGTAACGACCTCGCCCGCGCAATCGCTGCCAAGGTGGCGGATTTCGCCCGGATACATACCGAGTGCGCTGAGCACATCCCGGAAATTGAGGCCGCTCGCACGCACGCGTATCTCGATCTCACCCGGGCCAGGCGCGCGCCGCTCGGTCGGACCGATAGAGAGATTCTCAAGCGTGCCACGAGTGCTGATGCCCAGGCGCACCGGTGCGTCATCGGTGTTGGTTACGGGCTCTCGCGACTTGCGCGCCAGGCGCGCGACCCGACGCGTTCCTTTGCGGAACGCCACCTGTGTCTCCTCGCTATCGCCGACCAGTTCATCGGCCAGCAAACGCGCTTCGCCAGCGCTCGTCTGCGGATCGAGATCCAGCAGCGAGACGCGCAGTTCCGGATGCTCGATGGCTGCGACCCGCGCCAGCCCGGCCACCGGCGCCTGCTCGAGGCGCACGGCTTCGGTGCCATCCGCAACCTGGCTCCCGGAGGTGATGAGCCAGACTCGCGGTGGCGTCGCGTACTCGATGCCTGATACCGCCTGCACGAGCAGTAGCGCGGATTCTGTGCCGAACTCCTGCAGTTCACCCGGCACTTGCGCAGCGGTGAGCTGCGGCACGCGCAGCGGCCAGAAAGACACGACGCCTCGTAAGGCATCGCTCTCGTTCGCAAGCTCGAGCACTCGCTCGATGTCCTGCGCGCGCTTCGGGTCAACCTCGATGTGGCCCTCGCCCTTCGACGCAAATGATTTGCCAGGCACCACGCACCACGCGGTTCCACCCCGCTGCTCGATAGATTCAGCGAGGCGCGCAGCGCGTCCGGCCCCATCGTCGAAAATCACCCACACGCCCGCAGCGTTACGCTCCGCGACGGAGGGCGCGGCTTTTTCCGCCCAGGTGACCTCGTATAGCCAGTCCGCGATCTGCGCATCACTGCGTTGCTGAAACGCGTTGCGGCTGGTGCGCCGGCAGCGCAGACCCTCGATGCTCGCCACCATCCGGCCGTCGAGTGTTTCGACCCGAATGTCGTGCACGATGAGCTCGCCGCGCTTAGCGGGCTGCCGGATTCTGGCATGACACCGCACCAGCCCGTCGGCGGCGACGCCGACCCGGTAGCAATCGAGCCCCACCGGCAGATAGAGGCTGCCGTCATTCGGGCCGGGCAATGCATCGACTGCCACGCCCGACACATGGAAGCAGGCATCCAGCATCGCGGGGTGCATTTGAAACTTGCCGGCATCCGCAGCGAGTGCCGGGCCGATGTCGATTTCACCCAGCGCTTCCGCAGTTCCACGGCGCACCGTGCGCATGCCCTGGAAAGTGGGACCGAATTCGACACCCAGGTCGCGCAGGTGGTCGTAGAAAGGCGCGACATCGACAGGCTCCGCGCAGCGAATAGCCGCTACCTCGAAAGACTCAGTGAGCGCCGTGGCATCGTCGCTTCCTCCAAGGCGCACCTCGGCGGAAACATGCGACGTCCACGCCGCATCGTCCTGTGCCGCATCCCGGCTGAAAAGGCGCACGCGGGGCGGAGCACCGTCTCGCGCAGCCTCGACGACAACCTGCATCTGCCGCGACTCGCCCTCGCGCAGGATCATCGGCTCACCCACTTCGATGGTGAGCAGTCCGGTGGCCTTCTCGCCATACACCTGGCGTGCGGCGGCAATGGCGGCCTCGAGATAACCCGTCAACGGCATCAGGACCTCGCCGCCGATGCGGTGGTCCTGCAACCACGCTGGATCATCACGAGTGACGATGCGTTCGAACTGAGCGGCAACGCCCGCTACAGAGAGACGCGTGCCGAGCAATTCGTGTACGAAGCTGGTCGGCGCGCGACGCGGGCCATTCCGAAAATCAATGAGAAAGTGCTGGCGCTGGAAGGGGTAAGTCGGCAAGGCAACGTTGTGTCGTGAAGCCTGCGTGATGGCCGACCAGTTCAAGCGCGCACCCCGTACATGCAGGCGCGCCACGCTGTCGAGCATCTGATCCCACGTGGGCTTGCGATTCGTCAGGGACGGCAGCCACTCAACAGGCGCCGCATCCGCCAGACACAATTTTCCCAGACCGATCAGCACCGGATTCGGGCCGGTCTCGATGCAGATGTCTACACCTGCTTCACCCAGAGCGCGCATGCCCCGCTCGAACAACACAGGCTGAAGAACGTGGCGCTCCCAATAGTCCGCCATACGCTCGCCCCACTGCGACCAATCGAGCGCAGTGCCGGTGAGATTCGAAATCCACGTTGAGGACGGCGCGGAATGTTTGATGCTCGCCGCCACTTTGCGGAACTCGGCGAGCATCGGTGCCATTAGCGGAGAGTGGAACGCATGCGACACTGCGAGGGGCTGCACACGCATGCCCTGTGCGGCGAATTTGTCCGCAATCTGCTGTATCTCACCTTTCGCGCCGGAGATGACGATGCTGCCGGGCGCGTTCATCGCAGCGATCGACACCCGGTCCGAATACTTCGCGATTTCACGTTCAACGGCAGCTGCGTTGCCTTGAATGGCAATCATGCCTCCGCCGGCGGGCAGGGCCTGCATCAAGCGGCCACGCGCGGCGATCAAGCGCGCGCCATCTTCTATCGAGAAGACACCGGTGGTGGCGGCAGCGGCAAACTCGCCGACGCTGTGGCCAATGACGAACGAAGGCTCTATGCCCCAGCTGCGCCAGAGAGCCCCGAGCGATACCTCCAGCGCATAAAGTGCGGGCTGCGTGTAGCCCGTCTCGCCCAGCTTGCCATCGGGATCGGAGAACATCACGTCACGTAATGGACGCTCGAGCAATGGATCCAGTACAGCAGCGCAGCGGTCGAGAACGTCGCGGAACACTGGCTCGGTCTCGTAGAGATCCCGCCCCATGCCCGCGTATTGCGAGCCCTGCCCCGTGAACAGAAACGCGATGCGCACGCGCGCACCCACTGCGGCTTGCCCTCGGATCACTGCCGTGTCGCCCTCGGCAGCGGCGCGCAGTTGAGCAACCATGGCGGACCGATCCGCTGCAACCATCGCTACCCGATTTACGAACTGCGCGCGGCCGGTCGCCGCAGTGGCGCAGACGTCGGCTAAATCCTGTTCCGGATGGGCAAGCAAGTGATCTGCGTAACGCGTGGCGAGCGCGGCAAGTGCGACCTCCCCGCGTGCCGACAGCGGAAGAATCTGAAGCTGCCGCGCAGGCTGCGCGTTCGCAGGCGCCGCGGCCGGGGGTTCTTCCACGATGACGTGGGCGTTCATGCCACTGAAGCCGAACGCGCTGACACCCGCGATGAGGCGCTTGCCCGGCGCGACCCAGTCGTGGAGTTCAGTGGAGATTTTCACCGGAAGCGAGTCCCACGGAATCGCAGGTGTTGGCTTCTTCACATGCAGGCTGGCAGGCAGCTTGCGGTGCTGCATGGACAGCAGAATCTTGATAAGGCCGGTGACACCCGACGCAGCCTCGAGATGCCCGATGTTTGATTTGACGCTGCCGATTTCGAAGGGCTGCGACATGGGGCGGCCTTCGCCATACACCGCGGCCAGTGCTTCCACTTCTATGGGATCACCGAGCGAGGTGCCGGTGCCGTGTGCTTCGACGTAGCTGACGTCAGTGGCTTTCAGATTGGCGGCGCGCAGCGCGCTTCTGACCACAGCCTGCTGCGCGAGGCCGTTAGGAGCCGTGAGGCCGCTCGAGCGACCGTCCTGGTTGATGGCAGAGCCGCGAATCACACCGAGGATCCGGCGGCCATTCGCTACTGCATCTGACAGCCGCTCCAGCACTATCATCGAGCAGCCTTCGCCACGGACGAATCCATTGGCGGAGGCGTCGAAGGATTTGCAGCGGCCGTCCGGTGACAGCATGCCCCACTTCGAAATCAGTACGAACGGGTCGGGCGACAGAATGGCGTTCACTCCACCGGCCAGCGCCAGATCACTCTCGCGGTTGCGCAGGCTTTGGCAAGCCGTGTGAATTGCCACCAGCGATGACGAGCAGGCCGTATCGATTGCCATGCAGGGGCCCTGCAGCCCAAGCGTGAAGGAAATGCGCCCTGCCGCGGCGTTTAGCGCCGTGCCTGTCGCGAGATAGATGTCGCTGCGCGCAGGGTCGCTGACGTCGATGCGATTCGAGTAATCCATCGAGGTAATGCCGACAAACACGCCAGTCTGGCTACCGTCCAGGCGGTCGCCGGGAATCGCAGCATTCTCGAGGGCTTCCCAGACTACTTCCAGCAGCAGGCGCTGCTGGGGATCCACGCCGGTCGCTTCCCGGGGAGACATGCCAAAGAAGCTGGGCTCGAAACTCGACAGATCGTCGAGGAAACCGCCCGCTTTGGTGCGGGACTTGCCGAGCTTGGCCGGGTCCGGGTCGAAATAGGCCTCGACGTCCCAGCGGTCGGGCGGAATCTCACCGACGACGTCCAGCCCGCCTTCGAGCACTTTCCAATAGCCTTGCGCGTCGGTCACCCCACCGGGGATGCGGCAGCCCATACCCACGATGGCGATAGGCTCGCGAGAGGCGCCTTGAGCCGCGGCCAGCTTGGCCTGCAACCCGTCGATCGCGGCGAGCGCACTTTGCAGCACGTCGCGGCGATCGCCGCCCGCTGCCTCACCCGCGGGCCGATCAGCAGGTCCACGTCGTTTATCGCTCACCTTCCGGCTCCTTCATTCTCGTCACGCGCGCCGGCGTATTTTCGCGGGGATACGTCTCTCAATCGGTGTCGGCCGTCACCGTCTCGGCCGGTGTTGACCATAAGCATGCCCGCGGACTTCGCCAAGAGGGTTTTCACAGGGCTTTCAACCTCTCGGCGAGCAGGGTCTCGAGCTCGTCCTCCGACATCTCGTCGCGGTTCACGGGTTTAAATCGAGACTCCGAAGCCTCGACGGCTGCGGGCTCCGGCTCGGCGGCCCGCGCCGATACGAGCAGCTGCTGGGTGAAAAAGCCCGCCAGAGCGTTCACATTCGGGTAGTTGAACGTCAGCGTGGAGGGCAAGGAGCGCCCGGCCCGGCGCTCGAGCCGGGCTCGCAGCTCCACCGCCATCAGCGAGTCCATGCCCATGTCGAACAGGCCCCGGGTGGGGTCGACTTCCGCGGCATCCGCCAGGCCCAGCACGCTTGCCACTTCGGCCCGAACCCGCTCCCCCAGCACCTCGGCGCGCTGGGATTCGCCTATGTCATCGAACCGCCAGGCCTCGCTGGCCGCACCCGAACCGGAGCTTTGAGTCGCCGCGGCACGAAGAGTCTCCACTTCCCGCAGGAACGGGCGGGCACGACGGGCCTCGTACACGGGCTTCAGAGTGTCCCAATCCACTGCGGCGACGGCGACTTGAGGCCGGCCGCTGCGCAGCGCGTACTCGAGCATCTCCAGCGCGTCGGCGGCCGGCATTGGCTGCAGGCCCGCACTGGCATAAAGCGCTTGGGATTCCTCAGAAGCCAGTCGCATGGCCTCCCACGTACCCCAGTTGATAGACAGCGCCGGCAGGCCCTGGCCGCGGCGCCAGTGGGCAAGCCCATCGAGCAATTGATTGGCGGCGGCGTAGTGCGCCAGACCCTGTGCGCCCCACAGAGCGGTAGTCGACGAGAACAGGACGAAACAATCCAGCGCGCGGCCTTTCGTGAGTTCGTGCAGCACCCAGGCGCAGCCCGCTTTCACGCTGAGCATCCTTCGGTACTGGGAGGCGTTGAGGTCGTCGATTGAGCCGGAGCTCAGGTCCGCAGCCGCGTGGAACACACCCGCGAGTGGCGGCAGGTCAGACTCGAAGCGCGCGAACAGCGCAGCCATCTCTGTGGCGTCAGCCACGTTCGCCTTCACGATAGTCGGCGTGACACCGCTGGCGCGCAGTTGCGCAACGGCGGCCACTGCATCCGCGCTTGCGGCTGAGGCCCCCTCACTGAGGTCACGACGGCCGATCAGTACGAGGTGGCGGGCACCGCGCTCCGCCAGCCATTTCACGAGCAGCAACCCGAGGCCGCCCATCCAACCGGTGACGATATAGGTGTGGTCGTCGCGCCAAACGAAGGGAGTGGTTCCAGAGGGAGCAGCGCGGTTCAGCCGTGCGACGAAACGCTCGCCGCCGCGAAGCGCGATCTGGTCTTCATCGTCGGCCGCGACAATCGCCTCGCGGATGGCATGTATATCTACTTCTTCCACACTCGGGTCTGTGTCGAGCAAGCCGCCAAATGCGTCCGCATACTCGAGCGCAGCGACGCGGCCCCAGCCCCACATTCCCGCTTGCCGGAAGTGAGCTACCGAACCGCCGTTCACGGGCTGCGCACCCTGGGTCACGACCCAAAGTCGGGCGGCAGATCGCGTAGCAGCGATCGCACGCAACCATGCGGTGGCTGTGAGCGCGTCATTCTCCACCTGAGATGTGGGGTCGCCATCAGTTCCAGCTGCCGCTAGGAACACGATCGCCGTTGCGCGCGCGAGCGCGAATTCGGTGGGAGCGCTGTCCCGCGTGACTACGACGCACTGAATGTTCTCACTGCGACAGGCTGCTGCAAACGTGCGCCCGCGCTCCACAGTATCTGTGCAGACGACCCACGATGCCGACTCCTTCGCAACGATAGCCTCAGGCTGCGATGCCGAGACGGCACGCGCCAGCACCAGCGTCTGGCCCGCAGGTTCCACTCGGTCCGGGGCGGCACTGGCGTCCGCGAACCCTGACGTTTCGAGCAATGTTTTCCACTGCTCAGGCGCCAGCAATGGATGCAGCGGGCGCAGCTCCCGATCGCTGAACCGCCACCAGCCTTCAGTCATGCCGAACGTCAGGTCAACCCAACGCAACGAACGCGTCCCTTCGAGCATCACCAGAACACCGCCGGGCCGCAGCAGCTCATGAACGCGACTGAGAGTGCGCTTGAGATCGCGCGTGGCGTGGAGAACGTTGGCCGCGATGATCAAATCAAACGTATGCCGCACGAAACCTTGTTCGAGTGGCGTCTTGTCGTCCACGTCGAACACTTGGCAGTTCACCGCCGGCGTATCCGCGAATCGTCGGGTCGCACGCGCGACCAGTGACGGCGAAATGTCCGTGAAGACGTACTCCGTGCCCTCTGGCAACACGGGCAGCAAATAGTGCGTGGTGGAACCGGTGCCGGCGCCAATCTCGAGCACGCGCAAGGGGCTGGCGACCGGTCGGCTCGCTACCAACTCGGAGACGGCTCGCCGCACAAGGTGGTTGTAGACGTGCGCTGAAGGCGAATCTCGGTACAGCCCTTCCAGCACGCTGGCATCACCGCCCGGGAACAGAAGCTGCAATGGATCTTGCGAACCCTGCAACACCTCGGCCAGTCGCACGCCACAACGCGCGAGCAGACCCAGCTCGGCATCGAATCCGGGGAAGGCGGAAGCGAGGCGCGCGTGCTCTACCTGCGCGTCGCCCGCAGGAAGTGCCCCGATAACGTCCCACGCGCCAGCACCTTGGGCACGGATGACGCCTTCTTCCGCAAGAATTCGCAGCATGCGCTCGAACAGTCGGGCGAAACTGGGAAGCACACGCCCATCAGTGCGCATCGCTTCCGTGGTTACACGAGTACCGGGCTTGAGCGGCAGGCCCATCTCGCGAATCGCGCGCGCCACGTGCAGCGCCGCTGCACGTTCGATCTGCGGCGACAATGCATCGTACTTATCGAGCCCATGTTCGATCGCCAACGGTGCCAGCGAGTTGCGCAGCTGCGTGGCCAAAGGCGCGATCTGGCCAAACGCCACCGCAGCCACGGAGCCTCGGTCTCGCCGCCAGGCCACTTCATAGAGCCAGTCCTGCCGGACAGCGCTATGTGCCGGCGCAAGCAGCGACGCGGGCACCTGTTTCAGCTTCACGCCTTCCAGCACGGCGACCGCTTCACCGTTGTCATCGAATAAACGCACGTCGCCGACGATTTCACCGCCGGCCACGGAGCCACGCAGGCTCGCAACGCCCCAGAGTTCGTTTGGCGCGGTACGCAGCAGATTCATGCTGTGCTGACCGACCTGCATGAACGTTTCGCTGTGCTGACCGCGCGTCATGGCAACGCCCAGGAGCTGCATGCCGGCGTCGAGCAACGCGGGGTGGATTCGATAGGGAGCCGAGACCGCAGACGCGTGACCCACGTCTTCCGGCAGGCGAATTCGACCGAGAACCTCGGACGAGCCGCCATGCAGCTCGACGATGCCGCGGAAACACGCACCGAAATCCAGTCCGCGAGCCTCGAGGCTCGAGTAGAAGTCTTCGGTCGAAAGCGGCTCGCTACAACGCTCGCGAATACTCTCGAGCGTTTCGGACTTGGGAGCGGCCGGGACCTTCGAGTTGTCGACGCTTCCGTCGACGTGATGAACCCATTCGAGGTCGGCGCCCTCGCCGGCTCGCGAATACACGGAGAATCGCGCGTTGCCACTGGTCACGTCCGTGAACACGATGTTCACGCGACGCTCACCGCTATCCGGCAGCGCCAGCATCTCGCGGAACCGAACGTCTTCGACGCGCACGTCCTCGCTCTTCAGGAAGGTGGCACCGGTTGCGCGAACCATTTCAAGGAGCAATGCACCCGGTGCAACCGCGCGGCCGCCCACGCGGTGATGTGCGAGGTAGCGCAACCGCGTGAGGTCGAGAGCGCATTCATAGGTGGGCAGTGGAGAATCCAGACGCGCACACTTCAGAGGGTGGTCCGTCGCAGAGCGCATGGGCAAGGCGCGCGCCGACTGCGCAGCTGCCGGCGGATGCGACATCCAGTATCGACGGCGCTGGAAAGGATACGTTGGCAGCACGAGTCGGCGGTGTGAGTCGGGCGTGGCAAACCCCGCCCAGTCGATCTTTGCACCCTGTGCGTACAGTCGCGCAACCGTCTCGACAATCTGTTCGCGCTCGCCGCGATCCTTTCGCAGAGAGGCCAGCCACTCGGCGCGACCGGCTCCGAGGCAACGTGCGCCCATGCCCACGAGCACCGGGTTAGGGCCGATCTCCACGAAGACGCGGCAGCCCTGGCGCTCGAGCGTAGTCATCCCTTGCGCGAAACGCACCGCCGAACGCAGATGCCGCCGCCAGTACGCCGCGCCGTCCCTCAACTCACTCGCGCTCCAAAGCTCGCCGGTGACGTTCGAGACGATGCCCATTCGCGGCTCGCGAAAGGTTACGCGGCGTGCCTCGACTTCGAAGTCCGCCAGCATCTCGTCCATTTGAGGCGAATGAAACGCGTGCGACACGTCGAGCCTATGTACTGCGATACCGCGAGATTCGAGGGCTCGAAGTACAGCATCGACGGATAGCGTGTAGCCCGAGATGACGATCTGATCGGGAGCGTTGATCGCTGCGATGACCACCTGACCGGCGGCACCAGCAATAGCGTCACGAACCGTGGCTTCATCCGCCAGTACGGCGGCCATGCAGCCAGATCCGCGCACTGCCTGCATCAGGCGTGCACGAGCGGCAACGAGCCGAGCGCCATCCGCTGGTTCGAAAACGCCGGCCACGCAGGCTGCGGCATATTCCCCAACGCTGTGCCCCATTACGACGGAAGGCACAACGCCCCACGAGCGCCACAGTTCCGCCAGCGCTACTTCCAGCGCGAAGAGTGCCGGCTGCAGATTTTCCGTGCGCTCGAGCTCGGCGCGATCGCTTTCAAATAGTACTTTCGACAAGGGCTTGGCGAGCAGGCCCGCGACCGCCGCCTCGCATTCGTCGATGACGCGACGGAACACGGGCTCGCACGCATACAGCTCGCGTCCCATGCCGGGATACTGCGAACCCTGACCGGAGAACAGGAATGCGAATTCCGGAGGAGAAGCGCCTCGCCCGCGCACGATGTTCGCAGCGGCACTGCCTTCCGCCGCAGCTTTCAGCCGCGAAGCAAGTGTCGCGCGCTCCGCCGCCACGATCGCGAGCCGATGCTCGAAGTGCGCACGTCCGACGCTGGCGGTGTAGCAAAGATCGGCGATAGCCTCCTCGGGATGGTCTTCCAGATGCCGCGCGTAGTCGCGCGCCAACTCCAGAAGCGCAGCTTCGCTTGATGCGGCCAGCGGCAGCACGTGCGGCAGCCGCTGACTGCCCTCGGATTGCGCTGACTTCGGTGGCGCCGCTTCAAGTATTACGTGCGCATTCGTACCGCTGAAACCGAACGAGCTCACTCCTGCCAATGCACGAGCGCCCGCCGGCCACGGAGTACTCTTCGTCGGCACTGCTACCGGCAACTGGGACCAGTCGACGTGAGGATTCGGCTCCCGCAAATGCAGATGCGGAGGAATCGTGCGGTGATGCAGAGAAAGCACCACTTTCATCAGCCCTGCGATCCCGGCCGCCGATTCAAGGTGGCCGACGTTTGTCTTGACCGAACCCACGAGCAGTGGCGAGTTGGCGGCGCGACCTGCGGCAAACGCTGCGCCCAACGCCTGAATCTCGATGGGATCGCCGAGCGCCGTGCCTGTACCGTGAGCCTCGACGTACGTGATGTCCGCGGGGCGTAGATCAGCATTCGCGAGCGCGTCGCGAATGACTGCCTCCTGCGCCGGTCCGTTCGGCGCGGTGATCCCGCTCGAGCGACCATCTTGATTGGACGCGCTCGCGCGAATGACGGCGAGTATGTTGTCCCCTGCCGCTTGCGCATCGGCCAGACGCTTCAGCACCACCAGACCACACCCTTCGGCGCGCACGAAACCGTCCGCACGAGAATCGAATGCCTTGCAGCGACCGTCGCTCGCCATCATGTGAGCGCGTGACAGAGTCATGGAGACTTCCGGTCGCAGGATCACATTCACGCCGCCAGCGATCGCCAGCGTGGACTCACCGGAGCGCAGACTCTGACAGGCGAGGTGCACGGCGACCAACGACGAGGAGCACGCGGTGTCGACAGATATGCTGGGCCCCTGCAAACCGAGCAGATAAGACAGCCGCCCGGACGCCACACTGGCGGCACCGCCGGACGCGAGATACGCATCGATCTTGCGCGAATCACCGCTAGCGTTCTGCTGGAAGTAGTCGCTGTTGCAGATGCCGAGGAACACGCCGGTGCGAGTGCGCTCCAGGCTGTCGGGCGCGTAGCCGGCACGCTCGATCGCTTCCCAAGCCACTTCCAGCACCAGACGCTGCTGCGGATCCATGTTCACGGCCTCGCGCGGGGCGATGCCAAAGAAGTCCGCGTCGAAGCGATCAATGTCGTCGAGGAACCCACCCCAACGGGTGGCGATCTTACCCGGCGCGTCCGGATTGGGGTCGTAGTACGCGTTGACGTCCCATCGATCTGCCGGAGTTTCGCGAATTGCATCAATGCCTTCCGACAGCATCCTCCAATACGCCTCAGGTGAATTGGCGCCGCCCGGGAAACGGCAGGCCATGCCGACGATGGCTATCGGCTGCACCGCCGGCTTCGCCTGGCGCTCCACTTGTTCCTGCAACTCGAGCGCCAGCAGCGCGAGCTGCTTTGGACCGAGGTTCTTCAGGCGGTCGAGAAATTCACGGGTCGCCATGGCTCAGCTCGCCTCCATCTTCGCCGCGAGGAGCCGATCGAGCTCGTCTTCGGACAGGGACTCGACGCGGTCGAGCAGCCCCTGCTCCGCCGGCGCCGCATCAAGAGCCGCAGTCGGTTCGGGGTCTATCTTCAACAACTGCGCAAGATGCTCGGTCAACGCCGCAACGGTCGGATGATCGAACAGCAACGTGGCCGGGAGCGTGCGCGCAACCGCCTGACCCAGGAGATTGCGCAGTTCAACCGCCATGAGCGAGTCGAGTCCGAGGCCCGCCAGCGGTGCGCGAATGTCGAGGGGATACGCAGACGCGAGCCCGAGCACCTTGATGGCACGAGCGCGAATCTCGTTCTGCAGAATTCCTCGCCTGCTGTTGAGCGGTGCGGCCGCGATCTGTGCGAGGAGCTGCGGCTGCGTAGACGCTGCGCGCGCATTCTCAACGGCATTTGTGGTCGGACGACGCGCGGTCGCCAGCTGCGACAAGTAGCGGCGAGAATCTGGCGGCAGCTGCTCGACAAAGCGCGGCCAGTCCGCGGCAACCACTGCGGTTTCGGCAGGCGCATTTCGCAGTACCTGCTCGAAGGCCGCCAGACCACGCGACGGCGCTATGCGGTCCAGCCCTTTTTCGTTCAGCCGAGCGGCAACATCTTTGCCCGCGGCCGCGCCAATGTCCGACCAGGCGCCCCACTGAATGCTGATCGCTGGCCGTCCCGCAGCGCGCCGCACGTGAGCAAACGCATCGAGATAGGCATTCGCCGCGGCGTGATTGGACTGCCCGGCGGCACCCAGCAGCGACGCCACGGAGGAAAACAGTACGAAGAAATCCAGAGGCTCATCGACAGTGGCTCGATCGAGCAGCCACGCACCATCGACCTTCGCGGCATACACCTTTGCGTAACGAGCCACGCTCTGGCTCTGAATCTCGCCGTTGTCGAGACTGCCTGCTGCGTGCACGACGCCAGCGAGCCTCGGAGCGTGACTGGCGCGCACGCGTGCAATTGCTCCCATCACGTCACTCTCGTTCGCCACGTCACCCTGAACCATCAGAACCTGGACGCCCCGCGACACGAATTCCGTGATCTTGGCCTGCGCCGCCGCATCCGGTGCCCGGCGCCCCATAAGAAGAAGGTGTCTTGCACCGCGGTCGGCCAGCCAGCCGGCCGCCGCCAGACCGAGGCCAGACAGGCCGCCCGTCACCCAGTACGTGCCATCGCTCCGCACCAACGGAATTTCGGCGTCGGGCGTCCAGGGCTGGACGACGACCAGCTTGCCGATATGCCGGGCCTGCGCCATGAAGCGGAACGCCGCATCGGTTGCGTCCACATTGAAAGTGCGGATCGGCAGCGGCCGCAGCTTGCCCGCCTCGACGGCGCCCAGCAGATCCAGAAGCATGGGGCGAACGACCTCGGGCGAGGTCAGGTAATCGAGGCTCAGATCGACGGCGTGGTACTCAATGCCCGGATACGTCGCGCTCACTTGCGCGGCACTCCAGATTCCCGTTCGCCCGATCTCCAGGAACCGACCGCCCGGTGCGACGAGTCCGAGGCTCTTATCTATGAACTCGCCGGCGAGGCAGTTCAGCACGAGATCCACCCCGACACCGTCCGTGACCTCGCGAATCTCGCGAGCGAACTCCACCGTGCGCGAGTTGAATACGTGTGAGATGCCCAGCGAGCGAAGGTAAGCGCGCTTTGCATCGCTGCCCGCCGTGGCAAAAATTTCCGCACCGGCTCGCTGAGCGAGCTGCACAGCCGCCAGACCCACACCACCCGCGGCGGCATGGATCAGCACCCGGTGACCCGACTTCATGCGCCCGAGGTGATTCAACGCCCAGTGCGCCGTGAGGAAGGCATTCGGAATCGACGCGGCTTCCGCCGCAGTCAGCGCGCGCGGTTTGGCAACGACGAGCGCAGCTCGCGTGATGACGTGCGTAGCGAACGCACCTGGTGCGATAGCTATAACTTCATCGCCTGCGCGGAGGTCGTGCACGCCCGGCCCTACGACGCTGATGACTCCGGCACATTCGCTCCCAAGCGGCCCTTGGTCGCCCGGGTACATGTCGAGCGCGGCCAGCACGTCCCGGAAATTGAGGCCGGTGGCACGCACTCGAATCTCTACTTCTCCCTGCCCGGGAACACGCCGCTCGAATGGCTCGAGGAACAGGTTGTCGAGAACGCCCCTGGCGCTAGTCGCCAGCCGGCTGGCACCCGCAGGCGTTTTCAGCACGGTGTCAGTTGTGCGCCTTGCACGATCCAGCCGAGCCACGCGCGCGAGGTGTGGCACGTTGTTTCGCCACGCGAGCTGACTCTCGTCGTCTTCTCGATGAACGCTCGCCAACACCGCTTCCGCGCTGCCCGCCGCATCGGCGGGGTCGAGGTCCACCGAGATGCAACGAAGCTCGGAATGCTCGAGTCGCAGGGAACGGGCCAAGCCCCAAAGAGTTGCCGACGCCGCAGACACCGGCTGGCCGGCGAGCGCCACGCCACCGCGCGTGATCACCCACAGCGGCGGCGCGTGGGATTGGCCCAGCAGCGCCTGAACAACGTGCAGGGCGCCACCGGAGACTGTGGCGGATTGCTCACGCAACTGTTCAAGGCTGCGCGGTCGCGCCGATTCCGCATCGAGGCTCCACAGATGCAAGACGCGGTCGACTGGCCCACCCATCGCCCGCGTGGCCTCAGCCATGAGCCGCTGCACGTCTTCGCTGCGCTGGGGATTCACATCGAAGAATTGCTCGCCATTCTGCTCATAGACTTTGCCAGCGAAGGCGAGGCAAACCGAGTGGCCCTGCTCTTGCAGGCGCGCGCCCACCTGCTCCGCGATGCCGCCCTGGTCCGCGAGCAAGAGCCAATTGCGTTTCGCGGACTTCGCGGGCGTTGTTTGCAGCGGCGCACGCGCGATGATCACGCTGTTGAGGTGCGGCGTATGCGAGCTCGCAGAGTCATCCGGCAGCAAGGCCACCTCGTCGAAGCCCTGCGCCGCCAGGAAACGGCGCCACGCAGGCGCGTCGATAAGCGGATAGTCGGCACGCAAATCCGCATCGATGAACCGCCACCAGCCGTCCGTAAGCCCAAACGTGATATCGATCCAGTCTTGCGGGCGCGTTACCTCCAGACCGACAAACAAGCCGCCCGGCGCCAGAAGCTGGCGCACGTGCCGAAAGGTCTCGTCGAGATCGCGCGTGGCGTGCAACACATTCGCCGCGATAACGATATCGAATTCACCTTCGATTCCCTGAGCACGGGGATCTCGCTCGATATCGAGGGCCTGCGCGCGCACGAAACCATGCTGAGCAAACCTCTCCTCTGCCCGAGCCGCGAAGAGTGGCGAGATGTCCGTGAAGAGATAAGAAGTGCGCTCGGCCGGCAGTATCGGCACAACGTGCGCCGTAGTGGATGCCGTGCCACCGCCGATTTCCAATACCCGAAGCGGGCGCCCTGCCGGAAGTCTGGTAACGGCGTCCGCAACCGCGTCACGAATGATTCCGTTGTAAAGGAGCGCGGACGGAGAGTCGCGATACAGCCGTTCCGCAGTGCTGGCATCGCCATCCGGGAAAAGCAGCGTCAACGGATCGCACTGCCCCGTCAGCACGTCGGCGAGCCGTGGACCACAGCGCTTCACGAACGCGAACTCCGCACAGAATTCGGGAAAGCTATTGGTCAGTGCCGCGAGCGCCTTGTCGGCATCAAGGGCTACCGGTGCGCCCATCACTTGCCAGGCGCCACGCTCTTTCTGAAGCACATGGTCGGTGGCGAGAATCGCGAGGAACCGGTCCAGCAGCCGAACAAAGGCAGGCTTGATATGCAGGCGCGCCGCGAGATTTGCGGCGTCGAAGCGCGCACCTGTTTCAGCGGTCCACCCGAGCGTCGACAGCGCCTTACTTATATATGCGCGGCATACGGCATCGAGCTGCGGACCCACTTCGGCCCATTGATGCCATCCCGTGGTCATGCTGTTGCGTGAAATGCCGGGTCGCACGGCATCTGCGATAGCGACGGGGCTTGTCCACGCGCTCCGACCAACGGTTGCATCAGGCTCCCAGCGCAATTCGAGCATCAGCTGCGCCAGGCTTCCAGAGCGCAATCGATCAAGCGCCTCACGCCCCGCACGTTGGAGTCGCACTCCAGAGAACGTCGCAATGGACTTGCCTGCGGCGTCGTGTACATGCACCTCTGCGGAGAGCACCTGCGTCGAGCGCTCGCGCAGGGTCGCATGAGCGCGGCACCCGAAGATCGGCACCGATGCGGTCTCGATGCGGCAGGATGCAATCTGCACCGGCAGGAATACGTCGTCGGAGTCAGCTGTACGCGTTACGGCGGCCAACACCTGCACGCAAGCATCCAACAGCACCGGGTGAATGCGGTAGCTCCTCGCCTCTGAATGCAGCGAGGCCGGGAGCACCGCTTCGCCGATGGCATCGCGAGGGCCTCGGCGCAGAGCATCGACACCACGGAACAACGGGCCAAACTCCAGCCCGCGCCGATCCAGGTCTGCGTAGAAATCCTGCGGCTCGATGGCTTCGGTACATTCCTCACGAAGCCGGTCGTAGAGTGACGCAGCATCAGCTGCCAGCGGAGCTGTGTTGTCTCTGAATGCGCGTGCTGCGAAGTGCAGAGTCCACGGCGAGGTCGCACCGGCACGACTGAAAATCTTCAGGTCCAACGCGTCGCCGTTTTCACGTTTGGTTACAAGCTGCACCTCGGTAAGCCCCTCATCGGGCAACGCAAGCGCTTCGCGGAATTCGACATCGCGTAGTTCGACGGCGCCGGACTCGAACACTCGAGACGCTGCGTCGACGGCAACGGCGAGATAGGCCGTGCCCGGAAGAATAGGAACGCCGAACACGCGATGGTCGATTGCGAATTCCGCAGCGGTACCGCGACCGATCTGGCTCTCGAAGATCGCACCGTCCAGTGCAGGCGAATCGATGCGTCGACCGAGGAGAGTTCGACCTTCCTGCGATAGCGCGACAGCGGTGCGATCTCGCGCGACCTTCTTCTCTATCCAGTAGCGCTCTCGCTGGAAGGGATACGTGGGCAGCGAGAGTTTCTTGTGCCGGTAGGGGGCAGCGAATTGCACCCAATCCAGCCGAGCGCCTAGCGTGTATAGATGCGCCACGCTTTCTAGCAGCTGCTCCCATGCACCGCGCCCTCGACGCAGACTGGGTAGCCACGTGAGCGGTGCTCCACCCAATGTCTCCTGCCCCAGGCCTGCAAGCACCGCGTGCGGACCCACCTCCACAAACACCTGCGCTCCCGATCGCGCGGCCGCGCGCACACCGCTTTCGAAGCGAACGGGCTCGCGAACGTGATCGCGCCAATAGCGGCCCATGCTCCCGGACCAGCGAGCCCAATCCATCGGCTCTCCGGTCAGGTTCGATACCCACGCGATTTGCGGTGCGTGGTGCTGAATCGCACCGGCGATGCGCTCGTACTCGGCGAGCATCGGCTCAATCAGTGGAGAGTGGAACGCGTGAGATACCTGCAGCGGTCGAGTGCGCAGTCCGGCCGCCTCAAGTTGCTTGCCGATCGCCTCGAGCGCGCTCGCTGAACCTGACAGCACTACGCTGCCGGGTGCGTTATGGGCGGCAACCGAAACCTGGCGCTGCCCTGCAAGCAGCCGCTCGACTTCGACACCCACCCGTTCGGCGTCGCCCTGCACCGCCAGCATGGCGCCACCAGCAGGCAACGCCTTCGGCGCCCCTGCCATGCTCGCGCCTGGGGCGCTTGCCGTGGCCAGCCAGCCCACCAGCGCGACCAGTCCGCCGCAGCGACTGACGCTCACCAATCATGGCCC
>JBDTUL010000061.1:0-17264 GCA_040007735.1 Gammaproteobacteria bacterium
GTCATGGCACGCTCCTGTGATCGAGCGAGTATGCCGATCAGGCTTCGTTTGGAGAAGTCACCGGAGGTTGAGGGCGGGCCACGAGCCGCCGCTCGGCGGCGCGTTTGCTTCGCAGGCGGAAGGGCTCTTCGATGAAGCTGTACGTCACCTGCGAAACGACCAGCAGCCCCGCGAGATAGCCCAGCAACACGAGCGTCCCTTGCAGTGGTGTGGTCATGAGCGTGGTGTAGTCGGCGCCCGGCAGACGCACGATGTCAGGATGAAGCACGCTCTTGATGAACCGGGTGGCCAGGATGAGCACCGCCGCGTGAACCATATAGATGGAGTACGACACCTTGCCCAGCCATACGAGCGGCTTCACGGTGAGCACCGCTGAAAGCCTGGAGGAGGTGGTCAGCGTCAACCCCAGGATCAGCAACGCAACCAGCGGCAGCAGCAGGTACCCATGTAACGTCTCGGGCCTGCGCAGGCTTTCGAATACACCAAAGCCGACAAATGCGCCCAGCGTAACCAGGCGGCCGACGCTGCCCCGGGCCCACGCTTTCTGTCTCAGCGCGAGGTACGCGTGATAGGTGAGCACACCAGTGAAGAAGCCGGCAATGCAGCGGAAGATCCCCAGGTCATGCCCCGCATGTTCCGTCGGCATACGCGCGAGCCACACCAGCACCAATAGCCCCGCGGTCACGAGCACCGCCGACGTGGCGACGCGCCACTTGCCGACGCCCGCGAGCAGCACGACGACGCCGAATAGCGCGTAAGTATAGAACTCCACGCTAACGCTCCAGCTCGGAAAGTTGAAGCTCAGAGAAGTGTGCAGGCCCAGCGAGTGGACCAGGAACAGGTTGCTCACGAAGCTGTGGATGGAATCGCCGTGAGTGGGCTGCAGCCCCCGATACAGACGGCTGAGCTCGAACAGCCCGAACACCAGCAGCATCGCCAGATGCAGCGGATACACGCGCCCGAACCGGGCCCACATGAAACGCAGATACGCGAGGCCGCTATCGAGCCGCGACCCGTAGCTGTAGCAGATGACGAAGCCCGACAGCACGAAGAACACATCCACCATCAGGGGCGCGTTCTGAACAAACCGGAGGTCGTGAAACGCGTTGACCCAATGTGCGTGATAGACCGCGACGAGTAACGCCGCCAGCCCCCGCAGGGAGTCGAGGGAATGAAAGTGACCTGGCATGCCGACTGCGCCGGCCAAAACGGGCTTCATGAGCGCGCGCGTGTCTCGAATGAGAAGCGGGCGAGCTTACAGCGCATTCTCCATCGAACGAAAGCGGTGACTGGGGACGTCGCCGGCCCTGACCAGGGCCGGGCCGGCGCGCCGCCGGATCCGCCCCTATTTGAGAGTGGTCCCCACGACCTGCGACAACTCGCTCTCGATGCCCGCGCTGTTGTACGAGCGCACCGCGAAATGCCAGGACCCCGGCGACAGGTTCTCCACGAGATAGCGGGTAACGCCTGCAGTGGCGATATTCACCGTTTTCGTCAGCGAAGAGGCGCTCTGGCCGTAGTGAATTCGATAGCCGGCCAGATTGGTGAGCGTGCTGCCATCCACGTTCCGCAGCGGCGGATCCCAATCGACGGTGACCGCACGGCTGGCGACCTGAGTTGTGGTAACGGACAGTGAGAAGGCGCCGAGGGATGCGCTCGCCTTGCCGTCGCTCACCTTGATGACGATGCTCTTCGTGGTGCCCACGTTGGAGGACGAGGGCGTTCCTGCGAGCTTGCCCGTGGACGTGCTGAACGACGCCCACGACGGCTTGTTGGCGATGGAGAAAGTGAGCTTGTCGTTGTTCGCGTCGCTGGCGGTGGGCTGGAAACTATAGGCCGTGCCGACGGTGACGGACGTTCGCGGCGTAGCGCTGATCTTCGGCGCGGCGTTCGAACCGGAACCGGAGCCCGGTTTCACGAGCAGCGTGAAGGCCGGCAGCGATCGCATGGAGTTGCCATCCGACACCGAAATGACGATGTCGCTCCAGGCGCGTGCATCGTTGGGCGTGCCGGAAAGCCTGCCGGTGGACGTGCTGAATGCAGCCCAGGCCGGTTTGCGCGCGACGATGAAAGACAGCTTGTTGCCATCCGCATCTTTGGCGGAAGGCGTGAATGAATACGACGCGCCTACGGTCGTGGAGGTGGCCGGCGACCCTGAAATCGTGGGTGTGGCGGCCTGGAGAAGCGAAGCACTGCTGGCGAGAAAGGCAAACGCGAGCACGCTGGTCCGCGCGGCGCGGAGCGCATGTTTTTGTCCCACTGTTCTGATACCCCGAATAACAAGCGAAAGATGGTGCGAATCGGAACGTCGGCCGGTGCTTTTTCAGGATTCCCCGCTGTGCTTCGTTTCCCACGACGAAACACCACACCCCGACGTTCGAGCGGGAAGGTAAAGGCAAAAGCGGATTGTCGAAAGTGTCTCAATGAGCCGACATGAAGGGGATTGGCGACAGCTTTACGGCCACGCTTGACGATTAAAAGCGCGCGCGGGCTTTGTTTTGCGCTATTTCGACGCGGGCCTGCGCAAGGCGCATGAGCGCGCGCTTTCGATCACACGATCGTATTGGCGGCGCGTACTTGTCTCTACTTCGAAACGTAACTTGTCAGCGACGCGGGGCTCGCCCGGTGCTTCCTTTCAGCACAAATACAGCGCGCCACGCAAGCCTCGACGCTTGCGTGATTTGACAGAATCAAGACCAGAAAAAGTTAAAAGAAAATGCGAAAAAGCCCCGCGCATTTTGCATAACGCGGAAACAGACTATCGGACTTGCGTTGCCGGCCCGGGCGTAGCTACGCGCAGAGGCAGGTGGCTACGCGCCCCGGGCAAAAACCACGCTTTTTGCCGCCGGAAACAAAGCCGATGTCCGAAAAACGCCGGGCCGCGCAGGCCGCGAGCGACTTTTTTCCAATTAGCGAGGCAGGCGCGCGACGCGGTCGCCCTTGAAGCTGCCCAACCAGAATTCATTGCCGACTTCGATCGCAGTGGTCGCACCTTCGAAGCTGCCGTTACCGGCGTAAGTGACCACGCGCCGGACCTGCATCGTGCGCGGATCGATCTTCGCGGCGGCCGACCCCACTCGACATTGCGGTGGCCGGCACTCGAAAACGGCCGGCATGTTGGCGTCCTGACCGGCGGCGAGCAGCGAGCCGTCCGCGAGCCAGCGCAGGTTGTCGGTCAGGAAACCGGTGGCGATGGAGTTGCGCTTGGCCCATGTTTTCCCGGTGCGCTCGTAGCGAGTGACATTTTTCCCGGGCCACCCGGCAACGAAGAGCCACTTGCCATCGCTCGAGAGCGCAAGGCCGTTGGCGCCCGACATGGCGCTGCCGGGCAGCGGCGTCCAGCCGGATTCCGCGTGCCACTCGAGCACATTGCCGGTGACCTGACCGGCCGACATCTTCTTGAACGCGTCGGCGTCACCCGGGTCCTTGAAGTTGGAGGTGATGAAGCCGCCCGCGGGCAGGCCGACCACGCCGTTGCCGGAGGAATGCGGGGGAAGCACCGCGCAGCCCACCCATGTAACTGAAGGCGTGCCCGTCGAGGTGTCGAGCTCGAACACTTCGATGGATTCGCGGCCCGCGTGATTCACGGCGAACAGCGTGTGGATGCCGGCGCTCTTCGGGCGCAAGTCGATTCCGTGCGCGCCGAATACTCCGGCGGGCAGCGGCCCGGGGCAGGTGGGATAGGCCTTCTTGTCCAGCCGCGACGGTGCGCTGGCGACGGGGTACAGGCTGCTCGCCACTTTCGTGTTCGAGTCCACGATGTAGAGATGGGATGCGCCTTCGGCCATGCCGCTGATGATGACCCACGAACTCTGCGGCACCTGGATCAGATCTTCCGGGCTCGACACGCCGCAGATGAACTCGGCACCGCCTTCAGCGGCGCATGCAGTGGCGGCGTGTGCTGGCATCACGCTCGAGCTCAACGCACACAAAATCGACGCGGCGATGTACGACCTGGCACTCATTGTTCGAATCCCCTCTTTTTGGCCTGCGCGGATGATGAGCCTGCGGCCCTGATGCCGTAAACAGGGTGCGTGGCCATTCCATTCTCAGCGCGCGGGACGAGGTGCCCGGCCTTCAGCTCGCGGCAACTTCCCATGCGCTCGCGAGCGCCTTGCAGTACCGGTCGATGAAGTCCGCCTGGCTCGGCAAGTTCGCGACCGACTGCGCAACCGATGCCCGGATGCCCTGGAGAAACTGCGCGAGGTCCGCATCGCTCATCGTTCGGGCCATGGGGTGGTAGTGCCGCGGCAGGATGCCCTGGCCGAGCATCACCTGCGTCCACGAGTCGACGCGGAACAGTTCGCCTTCCACCTGGAATGCATGCGCCGTTGAGCCGAACAGCTGGATGCGGCGGGCGAGGGTCTGCGGTATTTCCATGTTCCGGCAGTAACGCCAGAACGGCGTGTCGTCGCGTTCGGTGGTGTGATAGTGAAGCACGATGAAATCGCGGATTCTCTCGATCTCCAGGCGTGCCTCATCGTTGTACTGGTCGCTGAGAGACTGCTCGATGCCGCTGAACGGAAACAGCTGCATCAGCCGCGTGACGCCCATCATGATCATGTGAATGCTGGTGGACTCCAGCGGCTCCACGAAGCCGCTCGCAAGACCCAGCGAAACGCAGTTCTTGTTCCAGGCCTTGCGCCGCCGGCCGGTGCGAATCTTGATGAGCCAGGGCTGGCGAATGGTCTCCCCGTCGACAGCCTGCAACAGCTTGTTCTTCGCTTCATCGTCCGACAGATAGCGGCCGCAATACACCAGCCCGTTGCCGACCCGGTGTTGCAGCGGAATATTCCAGCGCCAGCCGGCTTCGTGAGCGATGGCGCTCGTATACGGCATTGCCGGCCGGGTGGTTTTGGTTTGAACCGCCACCGCGGTGTCACACGGCAACCAGTGCGACCAGTCCTCGAAACCGGTGTGCAGGGTCTGCTCTATCAGGAGCCCGCGGAAGCCGGTGCAGTCCACGAACAGATCGCCTTCGAGGGTTTTCCCCGAGTCGAGCGTGAGCGATTCGATGAAGCCGGACCTGGCGTTCTGATTCACCGCCCTGATCTTGCCTTCGATGCGTTTGACGCCGTGGCGTTCGGCCAGCTTGCGCAGGAACCCGGCGTACAGCGTGGCATCGATGTGATACGCGAAGTTGAGATCGGAGCTCGGGGAGGTGGCGAACTTTCCGGCCTGGGCCGCCACCCACTCGGTGCAGTATTCGCCCAGCTCCGCGCGGTGGCCTTTCTCCAGGCCGCGCAGCCAGAAGTGGTGGAACTCGCAGAGCCATGCGGACTTGCCATTGCGGCCGAACGAATGAATGTAGCGGTCGCCGATCTTCCCCCAGTTCTCGAACAGGATGCCGAGCTTGAAGGTCGCCGCGGTGGCCCGCATGAACTCCTGCTCATCGATCTGCAGCAGCTTGTGGAACACCCTCATGGGCGGCACGGTGGATTCGCCGACGCCCACCGTCCCGATGTCCTCCGATTCGATCAGGGTGATATCGAGCAGCGCTCCCAGTTGCTGTGACAGGGCCGCCGCTGCGACCCACCCGGCGGTTCCGCCACCGGCGATGACGACTTTCCGGACCTCAGTGTTCACACAGCACTCCCTGTCTCAGCGATTCAGATTGTTGAGCAACATGGCCCGGATTTGCCGGGCCGTGATGTCGTCCATCGGGCCAAGCGCGCCGCGCGCGTGTTCGGGAAGATGTTCGGCCGCGCGTGTGGCGGGGCCAAACACGTAGTAATCGAACACGGCCTGCCACGCGCGCTTCTCCGCCTCCGGCCGATCCCGAAGGCTCAACAGCGCGTGATGGAGAACGTTCATCGGTGTGCCCATGAATCGCGGCGACGTGCTCCACCAGTAATTGATGAGCACGTTGAACGGACTCAGGCTGTCGACCTGATGCCACCACATGCTCGGCAGGAACAGCGCATCGCCGGGTTCCATCTCCGCCACCTGTGCTGCCGCCAGCGCGTGCCGAAAGCGCGGGTACTTCTCGAAATCCGGATGGGCGAAATCCACCATGCTGATGGCCTGGCCGCCGGGCGTCGGATCGAGCGGGCCGGGATAGAGATTTGCGATCTGCTCCGGAGGGAACACCGTAAACCGGCGCCGCCCCACCACGCAGCATGCAAGGTTTGTCGGCGCATCCTGATGGCACGACACCCGCGTTCGATTGCCGATCCAGATGCTGGCCAGCGGGTCGAACCCGTGCGGCGCGAACGCTACGTCATTCTCTTTGCGCAGGCCCGGCAGGCACGCATCGATGGTGGTGGAGCCGATGTAGAAAGTGGGCGGCGCCTCGTCCTGGCGATGCTCGTGAATCTTCTCCAGCACTTCATTCAACGGTGCCCGGCGAACCTCCACGTTCAGATCCGTGACATCCGGGTTGTAGAAGAGCCGGCCCTCGATGTCGGGCGGGCCAAAGTAGGCGCCGACGGTTCGCCCGTTGTAGAAAGAGCCCAGAGTCCTCATGGCCTCGCCATCGGAACGCAAACCGGCCTGGACGAGACTCCAGGCCGCCACCATTCCCTTCAGCACCACCGGTTGTGATTGCGCCAGCAGGTCGGCGAGCGGGAAGCTGTCTGGCCGACACCCTTCCTGCACTCGAACTCGCGTGGCCGTTATCTCCATGATGGCCTGCCGCCTCAGGCGGCGGTTCGCTGCCGTCTGCGGTGCTTCAAATCGATGAGCGTCTTGACGTTGCTCAGTGAGGCGACGATCAGGAACGCGGCGTGCAAGAACCCGGAGCGATTCAGCTTCACCAGCGCCTCGCCATCGAGCGCGGCGAGCTTGTCTTCGTTGATGGTGTAGTACCCCTGCAGAACGTGCTGCTCCTCGGGGCTCATCGTGACAGTGACCTTGACGGGCTCGATCAGATCCAGCGGCGTGAACGCCGCAAACATCAGTTTGCTCACCTCCATGCCGGCGCCCAGTCCGTTGAGGATGGTGGCGATGCGGTCGAGGTAGCGGGTTCTGCCGCCGTTCTCGAGAAAAAGTGGCTCACCCTCGGTGGTGCTGACGCGAGGGTGATCGAGGTCGACATGAACGACCGGGTCGCTGCGCACCTCGCCCTGGGTCGCCCGTTCCTGAAAACCAATCAGGAACGGGCCGCGAGCGAGGACTCCCGGGATGTAGCGCGCATTCCAGCGCCCGTCTTCCAGGAACAGATTTTCCCCGTTCTCGAAACCGAGCAGGGCGACGGACAGATAGTCGCCCGTGTTCTTCTCCTTCCGGAACAGGATCGGGTATTCCCGTTGCACATCGGCGTATTCGGTCGGGAAAGTGACCACACTGCCGACGTTGTCGCCGAATTCGGCGGCGTGGCGTGTGATCACCCTCAGGTCCTTGTGAGCCACGTTGTTGAGCAGGGCGTGTTGGGTCATTTCTGGAACTTGTAACGGGCTCCGAGTTGGTACCGCGGCCCCTGCTCCTCGAGGTACCACAATTGCAGAGGAGAGCGGCCGTGCTGGCGCACGTCTTCGCCCGTGAGGTTCAGGCCTTCGAAGCTGACGGTCAGTGCGTTGCTGATGTTATAGCTGACACTGACATCGTATTGCGAGTACGGCTCCACGTAATCCGGATTGCGGAAGCTGCCCCGGTTGGTGTTCGACAGGTACTGATCGCGCCAGTTGTACGCAAGACGAGCCGAGAACCCGTATTTTTCGTACATCAGCACCACGTTGGCCGAATCGCTCAGGCCGAGCAGCGCGAACTGGTCGGCACCGAGCGGGTCCGCGTTGTTGTTGAAGCCCACATCGCCGCGCACGATGGTGTAGTTGGCGAGGATACCGAACCCGCTGTTGCCGAAGAAATGCTGGCCGGCAAACTCGAAGCCGTGAATCTTGGCTTGCTTGTTGTTCACCGGCCGCTGGGTCAGGAAGCTGTAGAGCGGGTCGCTTGCGTTAGGCGTCACGTCGTATTTCGTGGCCACCGCCGTCGCTTGGTCCGGCGTGCCATCGTAGGCTGCCGCTCCCGTAGGAAAGTCCTGCGGGTTGTCCATGATGGCCGTCATCACGAAGAGCTCGGTCTCGTTGTTGAAGCCATCGTAGTCGGCTCGCTGGGCCAGAGCGGCTGCTGCGGCCTGGGCTCGCGGGCCCGCCGTGGCATCACGCAAGCCGAACTGCCCCTCACTCACGGACTCCGTGCCGATGAAGTTGCTGACGCGCTTCTCGAACACGCCCGCGGACACATAACTGTTGTTATCGAAATACCATTCGAGCGACAGGTCGAAGTTGTTCGATTCGAGCGGCACGAGCTGTGGATTGGCCTCAGTTGCCGTTGCCTGAATTCCGGTCAGCGTGGGCCCGCCTGGGTTCGGAATGGTGACCGACGCGCGCAACTGGTCGTACTGGGCTCGTGCGATCGTCTGGCTATAGGAGAAGCGCGCCTTCACGTCCTTCACCACTTCCACGTCGAAGTCGAAGCTCGGTAACAGGTGGTTGTAGTGGGCCTCTCCAAAGAGCGGCGTAGTGGTCGTGGCCCGATCGATCATGTAGTCGTTGTTGTCGAGCCAGCGGATGGCCGTCGGCACCAGCAGGTTCGAGCGCGACTTCACGTCCGTCTTCTCGTAGCGTGCGCCCAGCAGGATGTTGGTGGGCATTCCTCCCAGCTCGCCGTGCAGAGCCAACTCGAAGTAGGCCGACTTGGTGTCTTCCTTGACCGTGTTGTTCTGGTCGAAGTCCGGTGAGCTGACGAGGTTCACGCCGTACTTGTCCGCGGCCCATTGCCCCAGGGCCTGGGCATTCGCCTTGAAGCCCTGGGTGTCGGCGCCCGCCGTGTTGAAGTCGTTGAACTCGCCGGCGAGATTGAACGCCTGAACCAGGTTTGCCGGGATTTCACCCGGGTGGGCGATGCCCCAGTCGCCGAGGGCGAAGTAGGCCTGGGAGCCCTTCTGGTTCATCTCCATGGCGCGCGTTTCGACGCCGAAGTTGAAACGGCCATTGTCGAATTCGAGTGTGCCGCTGAGCCGGCCCTGCTGAATCTCGGTGGCCTGGTCCTGGTAGAACACTCGCATCGGCTGGGTGCCGAGATCCGCCTCGTCGAACACGCCGTCGTTGTTGCCCTTCGAGTCATCGAGCGTGTAGCTCATGATCGGCAGGCCACTGTTGTAGTTGAAGGTCTGCGTTCTCGTGACGGGGCCGGCGATGCTGATGGTGAGCTCGGTGCCGCCGGTTGAGCCGGTGGGCAGGCTCTTCATGGTGGAATCGTGCGCGTCCAGGTTCATGCTGAAGCGATCCGTGATCTTCCAGTCGGCGTTGAAGCCGGCGGATCTCAGGGTGTTGGTCTGGTCGCGATACTGCTGCTCGAAGCCGTGATCCTTACCCACGCCGGTGTCTTCGGAAATCATCACCGGTGTGGCCACTTCCTGGCTGGTGTCGAACGTCACGGCGCTCGCGCGACGCACGAACCAGAGGGTCTGGTCGCCTCGATACTCCTGCAGATGATTTTCCGCGTAGGTGTAGTCGGTGGTCAGCAGTAGGGTGTCGATTGGCTTGAATTGCAGGGCCAGCTGGCCGTTCTTGCGTTCGCGGCTCTTGTCGGAATAGTGGTAGCGCAGATCGTTCGGCAGCCAGTACAGCTGCCCGACGGCTGGCGCGTTTTTCACCGGCGCGCCCGCATCCAGCTCCATGGCGCCGGGTTGGCCCGGTTGCACCCAGGACTGGATGCGCCAGTCGTTCACGTCCGCGCTTGTCGAGCCGCTGTCGCGACGCTGGTCGCTTGCGCTCAACGAGACGCCGAAGCTCTTGTTGTCGTTCACGAAGCTGAAGATGCCGGACAGCTCGGGAGTGACGTTGTTGCCGGTGCGATTGGTGGTGTCGTACACCGCCTTGGCACCCAGGTTGGCGTTGAAGCCCGGCGCGTCGTTCAACAGCGGCCGGTCTGTCTTGATGTCGATGGTGGCGCCAATGCCGCCCGTGGCGATGTCGGCCCGGCCGGTCTTGTAGACGTCCACCGCCGAGATGCTCTCCGCGGCGAGGTTCGCGAAATTGAACGAGCGCGTCGTGCCGCCGCTGCTTTCCGAGCGGTCGCCGCCGCTCGAGACGGCGTCGGCACCGGGCATCATGCGGCCGTTCAGCGTCACCATGTTGTATTGGGAGCTGAAACCGCGCGCGGTGACCAGGGACCCTTCGCCATCGCGGCGGCTGATCGAGATTCCGGTGATGCGCTGGAGCGCTTCACTCAGGTTGGTGTCCGGGAATTTGCCGATGTCCTCGGCATTGATCGCGTCCACCACGCCGAAAGATTCGCGCTTGGTGTCCATCGATTCTTTCAGGCTCCGGCGGAGACCTGTGACCACTACTTCCTGCAAGCCGTCCGTATCCGCGGGCTTTGCGGCGGCTTCCTGTGCCTGCCCCTGATTCATGCGCATCGTCGCGGTCAGGACTGCTGCTACGGCAACAGCCACCTTACTGTGCTTACCCATCGTCTCGCCCCCCTCGTTCCGTTTGATCAATCCAGGTTCTGGTCCGATTCGTCCTTCCGTTCGACTTCATTTGGTACCGCTAACATCACGACTCCAAAAAGACGCCGGGACGCTGGAGCGTGCCGAGGCCTGGGTGGTGTGGGGCCCGCAAAAGGGCGGCCCGTCGTCGCGGTGCTTCGCGCGGCACGTTGGGCGCGCGAATCGGCGGTTCAAAGGGCCTTTCGTCGCGAATGCGTGCGTTCGATTGCGCGGCCGCATAGCGCCGCGCCGGTGTGTCACATCGCTGTGACACCGCTACTAATACGCCACCCACGCATCGTGCTTTTTCTTCGTGGCCTGACAATTGGTCCCCCCTATGGTACCGCTATCATGCCTCCCGATACGATGAGCCAGTCGCGGAGTGTTTGCAAGCCCCCGTAGTGTCTATACGGCCATTGTTGCGTGAGCTCGACCCCTCGAATCGCAACACTTTGATTGGCTGGAAGGCGGGATCACAGGCCCATGACAGCGTAAGACTTGTGTGGACATGCTCCCAGCCGCCCGGCACGGTGTGAAGCGCGCCGCTCTCAGCCGCCCGGCGATTGAGGGCTCATCGATTCCCGAGTGTCAGGAGCCCGCAATCGCAGAGGGGCTCGGCGAGAAATCTTCCCAATGCAACGTGAATTCGAGCGCCGCTCGCATCGCACCGCCACTACCGCAAGCTTGGCGCGAATCCGACCCCTCCCTCACGACCGTCTTTTTATTTAGCCGCCCCAACTGCGCCCCATCTCGCGAACATGTCACCGTCCCCAAGGTAGAATGCGCACTGGCTCGCTATGGGCCAAGAAGGGGCTATGCCGGTCAACACCAATCTCTCGCGTTCGTCGCATTCGAAGATCCTCGCTCACCTGCGAACGCTCCGCGCGAGCCTCGCGCATGCCCGAGACTCGCTGCTGCATTTCAAGGCCGACCGCGTCGATCGCGACAAGCTCGAACCTGCCGCCCGCCGCGTCGATGACCTCATGAACATGTTCGCCAGCAACTCCCCCGACCCGACGCAAGCGTCGATCTGGGTCACCGAAGTGCTGGATGGCGTCGAGCAAGTCACGAACCCCAAAGCCGCCACCGCCCTCGGCGAAGCGCGAACCGACATCACCGCGCTGTTCGACGAGATCGGCTTCGAAGACAAGGCTCCCCCGCCGGCGGAGCCGGCACCGCCACCCGCCGCCACTCCGTAGCGCGTCGGGCGGGCGGGTGCTCGTCAACTAAGCCCGTCCTGCCGCACTTTCGGTTTGGATCCGTCGGACCAGGCTCGCATCGCCCTTCTTCAGCGGCTGAGTGCCGCCTCGCGCGAGATTGCGCAAAAGACGTTCGCCCGCCTTGCGATCGCCGCGATTGAAGGTCACCAGCAAATCTGCCTGACTGTTTACCGCCGCTTCGAACTCCAACTCGTCGTCGTATCCCGCAAAGTGGGGCGCCAACGAAATCGAACCGCCGCCGGCTCGATTGCCTGCTATTGCCTGCAGCGCCTGGGGCACAGTGTTGACGCGTCGAGCAAGCGCGCTATGAGTCTCGCGCCGACGCATGCCGATGGAAGCGAGTGCCGTCCGCCTCCGAGCAAGGGTACTTTCAGCACAGCAAAATCAAGCGCTTGCGAAGGCGAAGGGAGCCGGGGTAGGAGCTAGGCTTCCCATTTTTTGAAATCGGAATTGAGTTATCGCGGTTTATTCGCAAGAATAAGGTCGAAATATCGATAAATGGAGGATCGGCCGTGTTGATCGAGTTTACCGTGGCCAACTTCCGTTCCGTGCTTTCGCCGCAGAAGCTTTCTCTGGTTGCGGGAGCCGGAACCGAGCTGGAGGCCCGTAACCTCATTCCCAAGGAGCAGGACGGATTGCGCCTGATGCGATCCGCCGTCATCTACGGTGCAAACGCGGCAGGCAAAACAAATGTGCTTCGCGCCCTTGCGACGCTTCGCCAGCTTGTCGAAGACACGGCAACCAAAGTGCAGGAAGGTCAGCGCCTGAATGTCGCGCCCTTCTTGCTGACCAAAGTATCCGCCTCACAGCCTTCCGAGTTCGAGATCATTTTCGTAGCCGACGATGGTGTTCGGTATCACTACTTCTGTGCGGTAGGCCCGGAGCGTGTCCACAAAGAATGGATGGTCGCGTACCCGCATGGACGTGCACAACGCTGGTTCGAGCGCGAGTACGACGCGGAAATTGGGAAATACTCGTGGTGGTTCGGCCCGAATTTCAAAGCGGAGCGAGCCGAGCGGAAGGTCTGGCAGGATTTCACTCGCGCCAATGCGTTGTTCTTCTCGACTGCCATTCAGCTCAACAATGACCAGCTGAAGCCGGCGTTTGCATGGATTACGCAGAAGCTCATTGTGCTGACTGTCGGAGTCAGCTGGAATCCGTTTCTGACCTGGGACCTGTTGCGCGGCGACTCGGGCCGTGCGCAGGTCATGCAATACATGCGCGCAGCGGACGTCGGCATCGATCGGCTGGAGCTCATTGAGGAAGAAATTGCGCCGGCATCGATTGCTGAACTGCCGCTCGGCGCGGTCCGAATCAACTTGGAGGTGGGCGTGCCTGAGGGTGCGCCGCTTCCCAAAGGAAAACGTTTCCAGGTGCGAGCCTGGCACAAGCAGGCTGGCTCGAGCGAAGAAGTCGCGCTCGATATTCACGACGAATCCGAGGGCACGCGAAAGTTGTTCGAGTTCGCCGGCGGGTGGATTCGCGCTCTCGAGGCGGGCGCGACTCTCTTTGTCGATGAGCTCGACCGCAGCCTGCACCCGTACATGACTCGATTTCTTGTCGGGCTCTTCCAGGGCTCGACGAATGCGCGGGATGCGCAGCTCGTCTTTACGACGCACGACACGACGCTATTGGATTCGGAGCTGCTGCGGCGAGATCAGGTTTGGTTCGTGGAAAAGGAACGCGATGGGTCGTCGAAGCTCTACTCGCTTCTCGAGTACAGTCCGCGGAAGGATGAAGCGTTCGAACGCGGATACCTCAAAGGTCGCTATGGCGCGGTACCGCTCATCGGAAATCTTCGGAATTGAGCCTTGGCGCGCCGTTACATTTCACGACTGCGTGGCAGGGATGACTTTCGCCGCAAGTCGGGCCTCAGAACACCGCGCTCGATCACGCTCATTGTGTGTGAAGGTGAAACAGAGCAGCTGTACTTTCAGGCTGCGCGGCTCCATTTCGGGCTGAGGAATGCGGAAGTCGTGATCGCGGACAACGCCCGCGACTCTGCGCCGATCTCGGTCGTCAGGCTTGCGGAAGCCAAGTGTCGCGAGCCGGGCGGGTACGACAAGGTGTTCTGCGTGTTTGACCGCGACACTCACGATAGCTTCGCCGCGGCTCGCAAACGCGTCACGGAACTCCAGAGGAGAGCGGAGAATCCGCTGCCGATCGCGGACGTTGTGTCGATTCCGTGTTTCGAGGTCTGGGTGCTGCTTCATTTCGAGCGGAGTGATGCGCCATTCAATCGATGTGCGGAGGTTGTCGCGCGGATTGAGCAGAAGCACGTCGCTGGATACAGGAAGACGGACGAGACGACTGCGCGTGATCTGATGACGCGTCTTCCCACTGCGCTCGCGAATGGCGTGTGGCTTGCTGGCCGAGCGCAGGGAATCAACAACAATCCCTGCACAGCAGTTCACATGCTGATGCGCTAGTTAGAGGGAGTTGGAAAGTCTACGGAGATGTCTTGAAGGCAGAGAACCGACGGCAGGCTCTGCCCGCGACAGGCGGCCAGCGCGCCAATCCCATAAGATTGCCTGCCTCATGAGCGCATCGAAACGACCCACCACGGACGAAAAGCTGGACGCGTTGAACGCGCTCGAGGCGACGGCGGATCGCGCCGAGCAGAGTGCTGCTCTTCAGAAGGCACTGGGGGATAAGCATTTTCGCATCGTGGCGAAGGCCGCCGTGTTGGCAGGGGAGCGCGCGCTGCACGAGCTCGTGCCGGATCTGCTCGGCGCCTACGCGCGTTTTCTGCAGGACGCCGTCAAGCGAGACCCCAATTGCATTGCCAAACAGGCCATCGCGCGGGCGCTCGTCAATCTCGAATGCCAGGGCGTCTCGTTTTTCCTCGAAGGCATCCGTTACGTACAGCTCGAACCGGTCTGGGGCGGCACTGCGGATAAAGCAACGGACGTGCGGAGCAGCTGTGCCATGGGGCTGGTTGCTTCGGGGTATTCACGCGCGCTTCCGGAACTGACCGCGTTGTTGAACGACAAGGAAGCGCCCGCGCGCTCGGGAGCCGTGCGCGCAATTGCCTGCGCGAATTCGCGCGAGGCGGAAGTGCTGTTGCGCTTCAAGGTGCTGACGGGCGATGCGGAGCCTGAAATCGTTGGCGAATGCTTCGCGGGGTTGTTGAGCATCGCCCCCGAGGAATGTCTACCGTTCGTCGCGGCGTTCTTGTCTGGCAAGGATGATGCGCTTCGTGACTTTGCAGCGCTGGCGCTGGGCGAGTCGCGGCATCCGGGCGCGCTTCAGCATTTGCGCACTGCTTGGGATGATGTGTATGTGACGCCGGAAGTGCGTGCGGTGTTGATTCGGGCGGCTGCGCTTCATCGGAGCGAGGCGGCGTTTGATTGGCTCGTTTCTATTGTCGAGAGCGGTTCGCGTGCGCAGGCGGATATTGCGGTGGATGCGTTGGCGGTTTATGAGCGCAATACCAAGCTTCATGAACGCGTCGAGAGAGCGCTTGCGAAGCGCAGCGATGATTGAGGCTTTCTTTCAGCCGCCCCGCGATTGAGGCCATCTGGAGCGGACTCGAAGATTCGGAAGCCCTCAATCGCCGGGCGGCTGAGAATGCAATGGGCTGTCGGATTGCCGGGCGGCTGGGAGTGAAATGGCTTGTCCGCATCGCCCGGCGGCCAACAACTTATTTAACGGGGTTTTCACAAGGCCTGTGTACCCTTCAATGGCGCGCTCGAGTCATGGACTCCATAGCCGTGACAACCGGTTCAAGACGCTTGACCCCCTCGAGCCTTGAACCGGTGAGCCGCGTTTTTTTCGCTCTAGAACACGCTTTCCGCCCGAAACCGGACAGCGGCTCGAAAAATGAGCCGCCGGCCAAGCTTTATCTGCAGCGCGGCCCATTTCGCCGGTCATTCGCCTGCGCGACGGGGTTAAAATCGCCCAGCGTTAATAAAGAGCGTTAAAAAAAAGGCACTCGAATGTTCTCCAAGATACTGCTCGGCCGTGTCGCCTCGATCTCCCTGTGTCTCTCGCCCTTCATGCTCGGCACCGCGCACGCGGATGTCACCGTGCAGGAGCGCCTCTCTGTCGAAGGCTCCGGCCTCATGGCCATGGCGAACATGTCCGGTACGTCCACCACCTCAGTGTCGGGCAAGCATTCGAAAATCGAGAGCGACCTGGTGATGGAATCGCGCCTCGTGCGCATGTTCGCGCGCAACGCCGGCCAGCACACTGAGATCGTGCGGCTCGACGACGACACCGTGCTCGAGCTCGACGTCAAGAAAAAGACGTACGAGGAAATCTCACTTGCCGACCGGCGCGCGCAGCTCGCGAAGGCCATGGAGCAGCAGAAGGAAGCGCAGGAGAAGCAGCCCGCGCCCACCGGCATCGATGAATCCCAATGCGACTGGTCCGAGCCGACGGTCGATGTGAAGAAAACCGGCGAGAAGGCGACCATCGCGGGCTTCAGCGCGGATCACGTCACCATCCTGGGCAAGCAGTCGTGCAAGGATCGCAAGACCGGCGCCGTGTGCGACGTGGCCGTCTCGCTCGACCAGTGGCTGGCACCCGATTTCACTAACGATGAGATGTTCCAGTTCCAGAAGGCGTATGCCCAGTCCATGGGCCTGACCACCGACGGCCGGGATGTCACGCAGCGCGCGGAAGCGCTGCTGGGCCGATACAAAGGCGTGTGGACCAAAGTCGCCGACAAGCTTAAAGACACCAAAGGCTACCCCGTGAAGACGAGCTTCGCGTTCGGCATTGGCGGCGCCCAGTGCAAGGATTCGAATGCACAGAGTACGCAGTCCGGTGGTGGTGCCTCCGGCGGCGGCGCCGAGTCTCCCTCGGCCATTGCCAGCCAGATTGCGGGTTCGATCTTCGGCAGAAAGAAGAAGGCCGCGGCGGAGCAGGCCGCTGCCGCCACGCCCCCGCCCGCCGGCATGGAAAACATGATCACGCCCTTGCGCATCAGCTCGGAACTCATCTCCGTGAGCAAGGATTCCCTGCCGGCGAGCACCTTCGAAGTGCCTGCCGGGTTCAAGAAAGTGGCGCAATAACGGGGATTCGCTCACGCTTGCGCCGGTTGCAAACGCCACCCCCAAACCTGCCGGATGAGGCTCGATCGGCGCGCCGTGCGCGGTATTTTCTCTACCTGCTCGGCGCCGTGTTCGTGGCGCTGGGGTTTGCGCTGGAAATGGTGCCGGCGCTGGCCGCCGTAGCCCCCGATATCGGGGGCCGGGTGTGTGCCGGCATCGGCACGGTCATCCTGGCCGCCGGTCGTTTTGGGTCGGATCGCTTCGTCTGCCGGTGCGAAATGGTGCTCACGGGCTGGCCCTAGGCCTCATTCCGCGCCGTCGTAACCCGATTGTCACGCTCTCTCGACTGACCTGGTTACCGCCGCGCCACTAGTCTTCCTCTCGAGCCAACACGAGGGAATTGCCATGAACACACCGAGCCAAGCCAAGAAGCATGTCGTATGGGCGTTGCTGGCGTTCGGCTGCGTGGTGGTGGACGTGGCGGTGATCGGGATCCTGATCGAGGCCGTGAAGTGGCTCCTGACCTCGACGTCGCCCTTCATTCTGGCTGCGCTGGGCGCATTCGCCATCATGACGGTGCGCACACTCTGGAGCGTTTACCGGAGTGTCATC
>JBDTUL010000062.1:0-17205 GCA_040007735.1 Gammaproteobacteria bacterium
GATCGCGCCAAGCTGCCCCATGAGGGACGCCCTCGCTACGGCGCCCATTATTCGGACAGGCTCCTAGCCAGGGTCGGCTTTGGGAGAAGCTGCGCGCTCCGTTTTTTCCGCCAGCATCTCGCTCCTCGCGGGATATTCCTTCATCCGTCTTTCCTACTACCGGCGCTACGTATCCGAGTACCTGCGCACCGATCGGTACTCCCTCCACGTCCTCGGCTACTCCTTCGTCTTCTTCATCGTCGGCGACGTCATCGCCGAGTTCATGCCCCACTGGACGCCGCAGGCCCTCGAGCATGTGGTGGCGGGGCTCGCGGCCACCGGAATTACGGCGCCTGTCATCAACGCCATCGGCCTGGGCCTCCTGGTCGCAGTGCTGGACAACTTTCGCGTCCGCTGGCTGATGCGTGACGACGCCGCCCTGGGCATCCGCAGCGGCTTTCTCGAGCGCGTGCGTTTCGCTGCGGTGGCGCGCTTCGTCCGCAAGTCCAACGACTCCTCCCTGCGCGTCATCTTCAGGGCGACCGTCCTGCAGAAGTCGCTGATGGTGACCCTGAAGAGTCACAAGGTGTACGTCGGCAAGCCGTATCAGCTTCATTGGGAAGACCCGACCCAGAGCCTCACTTTCATCAAGATCCTGCCGGAAAAGAGCGGCTACCGGGATCCGGTGACCAAGCAGGTGAAGCTGCCGACGCGTTACGACGCGCTCGGCGCGCAACTGGTCGAGCTCGACACGTCAGTCGGCCTGGACACCAAAGACGTCGCCGATCCGCTGGCATCGGACGTTCTCGGCCTGGTCAACCCGGAGGGCGAGGTCATCGCTCACATCGACGTCGAAGACCTCGGCGTCGTCATCGCGTGGGCCGAAGTCGTCTCGTTGTCGATCTATGACGAAGATCTTTACAACGCGTTTCAGGCGCAGAGATGAGCACGCAGGGAGTAACATCCGCGCACCATCGTCTCGAATTCCGTTCCGTCTCTGGGGAGCCCTCATGCGTAAATCGACCCGAAGCGCCGTCAACAGAGCGCTGGCATTTGTCCTGGTCCTTGGCGCCACCGGAGTCGCGTGCGGCGAGGGGGGAGTCACCGGATACAAGGCGGGCCAGGGCGGAAGCCCGGTCAATGGCGCCGCCGGCACGGCCGGCTCCACCGGCAACAGCGGTCTCCAGCATTGCGACAAACCCATGGGCGCGCTTGCTGTGGTCGAGCCGCAGGACTACATCATGCAGTCGCTCAACCGTTATGGGCTGCAGTCACCCACCAGCCTCATTCGCATGATGGTGCAGCAGTCGAACTGCTTCATCGTCGTCGAGCGCGGCGTCGGCATGCAGAACGTGATGCAGGAACGCGAGCTCGCCGCGTCGGGCCAGCTGCGGCAGAACTCCAACATGGGCGGCGGCCAGATGGTCACGGCGGACTTCGTGCTGACCCCCACCGTGATCTTCTCCGAGGACAATGCGGGCGGCATCGGTGGCGCGGTGGGCGGCCTGCTCGGCCGCAAGAATCCTCTGTTGGGCGCGGTTGCGGGCGGTCTCAAGTTCAAGGAAGCACAGACCAGCATGCTCATCGCGGATGCGCGCAGCGGCGTGCAGGTTGCGGCAGCCGAGGGCAGCACCAAGAAGGCCGATCTTGCTTTAGGTGGCGCGTTGTTCGGCGGGTCTGCGGGCGGCGCCATCGGCGGCTACGGCAATACGAACGAAGGCAAGATCATCGCGGCGGCGCTGCTCGATAACTACAACAAGATAGTTGGTGTAGTGCGTAGCGACCCAAGCTTGCAGCGGGATGTGGGCACGCTGCGCGAAGAGGCGGGAAAGAAAACCGCCGCCGGCGCCGTGTACAACGATGGCGACGTGGTTGTACCCAAGATTGCCAACGTGAAACTGCTTGCGTCCCCGGCGGACACCGCGAAAGCCGTCGCCACGCTGCCGAAGGGTGAAGAGCTGGTAATCATCGGCGCGGAGCAGAACGGCTTCCTGAACGTGCAGGGTGGTGCGGCGTCCGGCTGGGTGAAGAAAGTGCTCGTCGTGAGGCCGTAGAGCCGCGGGCTTTCGTGCTGCGTATCTAAAACTTTGCGGGGGCCGGACTTGCGTTGCAGGTTCGGCCCCGTTTCCTTTATCGCTGAATCGCCACGACGCGTGCGCCGGAAGAGTCTCGCGTACCGCGGAACATTCCCTCCGTGCAGAAGTCCATGACGACTTCCCCTTTCGCACCCACCGCGATGATGCCGCCGCCGCCGCCGAGCGTTGGGATGCGTGTGTGAATAAGCTCACGCACGGCTTCCGCCAGTGACATGTGGCGGAACTCCACTGCATTAGCGATGTGATGTGCCGCGACCGCGCGAATGAAATATTCGCCATGACCGGTGGCCGACACCGCACAGACTCCGTTCTTTGCGTACGTGCCCGCTCCGATGATAGGAGCGTCGCCCACGCGACCCGCGCGCTTGTTGGTCATGCCGCCGGTGGACGTGGCGGCAGCGAGGTTGCCGTGCTTGTCGAACGCCACCGCGCCGACGGTGCCTTGTGAACCGATGATCGCGCTGGGCGACGTGGGCATCAGGTCCGACACGATGCGGCCCTGCTTTTCGAAGGCCAGCTGCGCACGCCGCTGGTCGGTGCGGAAGTAGAGATTCGGCACCAGGGGAATGCCTTCTTCCAGCGCGAATTCCTCCGCCCCCGTGCTCACCAGCAACACGTGCCGCGACTTTTCCATCACACGCCGGGCGAGATCCACCGGATTCTTCACGTGGCGAACCGAGGCGACCGCGCCCGCGCGCTGATCCTTGCCATCCATGACCGCGGCATCGAGTTCCGCCCAGCCTTCGCGCGTGAGCGCGGCACCGTGCCCGGCATTGAACAGCGGGTCATCTTCGAGCGCGCGCACAGCCGAGGTGACGGCGTCGAGACTCGTGCCGCCGCTCTCGAGTATGCCGAAGCTCGCGTCCAGCGCCTTTTCCAGACTGGCTTTGTATGGAGAGCTCGCGCTCGGGGTCAGCAACTCGGTCGGCACTGCGCCCGCACCACCGTGAATGGCAATCGAATACATGGTTCGTGGTCTTCGCAGGAAAAGTAGTGTGATGAGAGACGTCTAGTGGGGGCGCTTCCGTCAGCGGCCGGCGTAGATTGCCACTTCCTTACGCCCGCGCGAGTCGCGCGCCGCGCGGAACATGCCGTCGCTGTTGAAATCCATGACGACGTGCCCGGCCTTGTCTAGCGCGATGATGCCGCCGGTAGCCTTCATGCCGCCGATTTTATCGTGAATGACTTCGCGAGCGGCTGCTTCCAGCGAGACTTGCTTGTAGGCGACGAGAGCGCAGATGTCGTGCGCCACGACGGCGCGGATGAAGAACTCTCCATCGCCCGTTGCGGAAACCGCGCACGACAGATTGTTGGCGTACGTGCCCGCGCCGATGAGCGGCGAGTCGCCCACACGTCCGGGCCGCTTGTTCGTGAGCCCGCCTGTCGACGTGGCGGCCGCGAGATTGCCCTCGCGATCCAGAGCGACGGCGCCGACGGTGCCCGTCGTGCCTGTCGGCGGGGGATCTTGCTGCGATGCTTTCTCTTTTTCTTCCTTGAGCGCGCGCTCCAGCTGCCGCACACGCAAGTCCGTTCGGAAGTAGCTGTTCGGCACAAGAGTCAGCCCCTGTTCCAGGGCGAACTCTTCGGCGCCGGTCCCCACCAGCAGAACGTGGGGCGACTTCTCCATGACCGCTCGCGCCAGGTCGATGGGATTCTTCACGTGCTTTACGCCGGCAACCGCGCCGGCGCGCAGGGTTTTACCGTCCATCACGGAGGAGTCGAGCTCCGCGACACCGTCATGGTTGAGCACAGCGCCGCGCCCGGCGTTGAACTGAGGGTCGTCCTCTAGAATGCGCACGGCGGCGGTGACAGCATCGAGACTCGAGCCACCACGCTCCAGCACCGCATACCCGGCGTCCCGCGCGGCTTCGAGCCCGCCGCGATAACGCGCCTCGCGTTCCGGAGTCATCTCGGCACGGTTGATAACACCTGCACCGCCGTGGATCACGATGGCGAGCGTTTGGGCGTCGGCGGCACGCGCGGGCAGCGTTGTTGCGCAGGCCATCCACAAGAATGCAGCCGCGGAGTGCACGCGAACTGTCATTTGGAAGCGCTTTACGCCCGACATGCTTCACTTCTAACGTTTATCATCGCCCGATCCCCTTCAGTCCCCGCGCCGAGCGCGAATCTTAGAGTGAATCCCGTCATGCCGCAGCGGATACACAGTGTCCTGGTCGCCAACCGAGGCGAGATCTCCATCCGTGTGATGCGTGCCGCCAACGAGCTCGGCATGCGCACCGTCGCGATCTATTCGCAGGAAGATCGCTTTTCGCTCCATCGCACCAAAGCGGACGAGGCCTATCTCGTCGGCCGCGACAAGGAGCCGGTGGCGGCCTATCTCGATATCGAAGACATTCTGCGCATCGCGCGCGAGGCGCAGGTGGATGCGATCCATCCCGGATACGGCTTCCTGGCCGAGAATCCGGATTTCGCGGAGGCCTGCGCGGCATCCGGCATCCTGTTCGTGGGGCCTACGCCCAAGATCATGCGCACGCTCGGCAACAAGGTGGCCGCGCGCAATCTCGCTACGTCTGCAGGTGTGCCGGTCATGCCCGCGACGCCCCCGCTGCCGCCTGCCATCGAAGACTGCCTGCCGATGGCCGCGAAGATCGGCTACCCCGTCATGCTGAAGGCGAGCTGGGGCGGCGGTGGCCGCGGCATGCGTGTGGTGGAAAGCGACGCGCAGCTCGCAGAGTTGCTGCCCGTGTCGCGTCGTGAGGCCAAGGCGGCGTTCGGGAATGACGAGGTGTATCTCGAAAAGCTCGTGCGGCGAGCGCGGCACCTCGAGGTGCAGATTCTCGGTGACAGTCACGGCGGCCTCGTGCACGTGTTCGAGCGGGATTGCACGGTTCAACGACGCAACCAGAAAGTGGTCGAGCGCGCACCGGCGGCGTTTCTCACAGAGGAGCAGCGTTCCGAACTCTGCAACGCTGCGCTCGCTATCGGGCGCGCCGTGAATTATCTCAATGCGGGAACCGTAGAGTTCCTGCAGGACGCGGACACCGGCAAGTTCTTTTTCATCGAGGTGAACCCGCGCATCCAGGTTGAGCACACCGTCACGGAGTGTGCCACTGGCATCGACCTCGTCAAAGCGCAGATCCGCATCGCCGGGGGTGCGCAAATCGGCACACCCGAGAGCGGCGTCCCGCGGCAGGAAGACATTCGCATCGGGGCGCACGCGCTTCAATGTCGCGTCACCACCGAAGATCCGGAGAACAATTTCATTCCGGATTACGGAGCAATCACCGCCTATCGAAGTCCTGCAGGCTTCAGCATTCGGCTGGATGCCGGCACGGCGTACTCCGGCGCCATCATCACGCGCTCTTACGATTCGCTGCTGGTGAAGGTCACGGCGTGGTCGCCGTCGCCCGAAGAAACCATCGCTCGCATGCACCGCGCGCTATGGGAGTTCCGCATTCGCGGCGTGGTGACGAACCTGCGGTTCCTGGACCAGGTGATCACGAACCCGCGCTTCGTGCGCGCCGACTACACCACCAAGTTCATCGACGAGACGCCCGAGCTGTTCCGCTGGCCGCGCCGGCGCGACCGCGCCACTCGCGTGCTGAATTTCATCGGGGACGTCATCGTCAATGGAAGCCCGGAGGTGAAGAACCGCATCCGGCCGGACCGGCTTACGCCGCCGCGCCTGCCGGTCATGACGCTGCCCGCGCCTGCGCCCGGCACCAAGCAGAAGCTCGACGAGCTTGGCCCCGAACGCTTCGCAAAGTGGATGCTCGACGAGCCGCGAGTGCTGATCACCGACACCACGATGCGGGATGCGCACCAGTCGCTGCTCGCCACGCGCATGCGCACGTTCGATCTCATCGCCATCGCTCCTCGTTACGCGAGCCTGCTGCCGCAACTGTTTTCAGTGGAGTGCTGGGGTGGCGCCACGTTCGACGTCTCGATGCGCTTCCTCAAGGAAGACCCGTGGCAGCGCCTCTCTGAGCTGCGTGAGCGCATTCCCAACCTGCTGTTGCAGATGCTATTGCGGTCCGCAAACGCAGTGGGTTACGCGAACTATCCAGACAACGTCGTGCGCTTCTTCGTTGCGCACGCCGCCAAGAGCGGCGTGGACGTGTTCCGTGTTTTCGATTCTTTGAATTGGGTCGAGAACATGCGCGTGGCCATCGATGCTGTGCGTGAAGCCGGCAAACTTTGCGAGGCAGCCATTTGTTACACAGGAAATCTGAGCGATCCCCACGAAAAGAAATACACGCTCGATTACTACCTGAAGCTGGCTCGGGAACTGAAAGCCGCCGGCACGCACGTGCTCGGCATCAAGGACATGGCGGGTCTTTGTCGTCCACGTGCGGCTTTCACCTTGGTGAAGGCACTGAAGGATGAGATCGGCTTGCCCGTGCACTTCCACACGCATGACACCAGCGGCATTTCAGCCTCGAGCGTGCTGGCCGCCATCGAGGCTGGTGCGGACGCTGTGGATGGTGCTATCGATTCGATGAGCGGCCTGACCTCGCAACCCAATCTCGGCTCCATCGTTGAGGCGCTGAGGTTCGGTCCGCGCGACACTGGAATCGATCCCACGAAACTGCGAATTATTTCGTCGTACTGGGAGCAGGTGCGGCGTCACTATGCGGCCTTCGAGAGCGACATTCGTTCCGGCACGTCCGATGTCTATGTGCACGGAATGCCGGGCGGGCAGTACACGAACCTGCGCGAGCAGGCGCGCGGCCTTGGCCTGGACGATTCGCGTTGGCCCGAAGTCGCGCAGACCTATGCGGACGTCAATGAAATGTTCGGGGACATAGTGAAGGTCACACCGACCTCTAAGGTGGTGGGCGACATGGCGCTGCTCATGATGACCAGCGGCCTGACGAAAGAACGGGTGCTCGACCCGCAAACGGAAATCGCCTTCCCCGAATCGGTGGTGCAGCTGTTTCGCGGCGAGCTCGGCCAGCCTTACGGCGGCTTTCCCGAAGCCCTGCAGAAAAAAGTGCTGAAAGGCGTGAAGCCTTTGCGGCAGCGGCCCGGCGCGGAGTTGCCCCCTGTCGATCTCGCCGCGGAACGTGAGCGCATTCAGCAGAAGCTGCCGCGCCCCGCAACCGACGACGACCTCGCTTCATACCTGATGTATCCAAAGGTATGGCTCGAGTACATCGACGAACGTATTTCCTATGGTGATGTGTCCATTCTTCCCACGCCGATTTTCTTCTATGGGATGGAGCCCGGGCAGGAGATGAGCTTCGATCTCGAGCGCGGCAAGACGCTGATCGTGCGTTACGTTGCCGCCAGCGAGACGCACGAAGACGGCACGCGCACGGTGTTCTTCGAGCTCAACGGCCAGCCGCGTTCAGTGCGCGTGGCCGACCGCAGCCAGGTGGCGAAGCGGCCGCCGCCGCGGAAGGCAGACCTCGGCAATGCCCGGCACATCGGTGCGCCGATGCCGGGCACAGTCGCTACGGTCAGCGTGCAAGTGGGTCAGAAGGTGGCACGCGGCGATCTGCTGGTGACGATCGAGGCCATGAAAATGGAAACGGCCGTGCGCTCGGACGCGGAGGGTGAGATTGCGGAAGTGCTGGCGCGGCCGAAGCAGCGCGTGGATGCGAAGGACCTGCTGGTGGTCTTCAAGTAAGGCGACGTGAGGCGCGCGTCGCCGAGGAGTTACTCAGAGCTGCGCGCGCTTCGCCTGCTGCCTGCGGGTATTCGCCGCCAACATGAAGCCGAGCATCGCAAGAAGCGCCAGGTCCATGCGGCCCCCGCCGCCGCCGCCCGAAGTGCTGGCACTCCCTGTGCCCGGCGTCGCAGGTGGAGTGGGTGTGGTCGGCGGTGTCGGCGTCGATCCGGGTGTATCCGTCGCGGTAACTGAGATCGCTCCGGCGTTGTTGCCGCTGTTCGAATCGTTCGAAGCGTCGGCCGTCACGTTTACCGACATCGTGCCGGTTTGCGCCGCTGTGAGCGCCAGGTCGATCTGTCGCGTCTCGCCGGCCGCGAGCGTTCCCAGCGTGCAACTCGCGACGCCTGCGCCCGTGGTGCACGTGCCGCCGTTAGCCGTGACGGTTTGAATAGTCAGGCTCGCCGGTATGGAGGCTGACACGGTGACCTCCACCGACGCATCGTCGCCCGATGCACGTGCGACGAAAGACGCCACGAATTCCTGGCCCACTACGGCATCGATGCTGGTCTTCGAAATCTCGAGGCTGGTGTCCGGCGGTATGTAATCGGCGAGGCACAGCGCGCTGTTATAGGTCGGTTGGATCTGCTGCACGCTGCACGCGGAGAATGTGTCGCTGCCATTCAGGCGCGGTGCCATGAGGAACGTGCTCGGAGTGCTGGCACACGCGCTGCCGGACTCGCCATCGTGGGGAGCGCCGAAGTTGTGGCCCATTTCATGTGCAGCGATCAGCGCCGAGGTCGTAGTGGAACGTGTGCCTTCCGAGAGACTGTCGGCGTTACCCGAGTTGCACACGGTAGCGATGTAGGCGATGCCGACCGTGTCTCCGTCCAGATCCCGCCCCGTCATCAGGTGCGTGATGCCGTATGACTTCTGAGCAGAGGAGCTGCGTCTGAACGTTCGCACCTCGTCGAGAAGCGCTCCGGCTCTGGATTTCGTGAAGGGGTCTGCCACTTCGCTGAAGATTGTCAGCGGCGCCAGCGAAATCTTCACGCCGAGCTGGCTGCTGAAGATGCCATCGACGATATTCATGCGCGCAACGATGGCGTCTTCGGGACTGGTGGGCGTGCCGGAAAACTCGGTGACGAACTCATAGTCCGCCACAACGCCTACCCGCACCTGTTTCATGGCGGAAAGCGTGGCAGCTTGCGCGTGTAACTCGTGCGCGAGGTTGTTGAAAGCGGTGGCCGCAGTAGGTTGCTCATCCGGCTCCGGCGGCTCCGCGATTTCGCAAGCCATGACACCGTCCGCAAGCAAGGCATCGGCGAGCCGGTAGACCACAGGCGCAGACCCGGAGGTTGTGAGCGGCTCGACGGTCGAGCCGGCGATATCCGCGGCAGTCTCGATAGCGTAGAGCTCGTGCCCGTCGAAGATCATGCCGCGCCAGCCGCTGGCACTGCGCGTGATTCGCACCCAGGAGCCGGGGGCCCCATCGACGGACCCTTCGAAAGGCATCGTGCGGGTGTTGCCGGCGTTCATCGCGCGCCGAATGCGCTCATTCGGCGCAACCGACAGCTCGAAGCGCCGGCCGTAGGCATTGAAACTGACATGCTCGGCGGCGCCGACCTGTGCGCGGCTGGTGAGCTGAACGGCCTCATGGTGAAGCACACGCAACTGCTGGGCAGACCACGCGAGCCCGCTCGCGGACAACGCCATGATCGCACCAGCCAAAGCAGAGCGGGTAACCCGGTGACTTCGCATTAGTCGTTTTGGAGAAAGCCCCTAGCAGAAGTGCTATGTGTATCGAAGCAGGCGCAAAGCTCGCGCCGGTCCGCGTCACATTCCAGCTGACGTCTCGAGAGTTAGCCAGCGCGACGAACGAAAAGTCGCTTCTTAGAGACAGTCTTTCAGTGCGAGCGAGGTATCCGCGACCTTGTCCGGGTTCAGACGCGCACGTGCCGGCACGAGCTTGCGAGCCGCCATCTGATCCTTCGGATTGTTCACGGTGTCCACGGCGATGAGCTCGCCGCCGAACAGGTAGCACGCGGAAAAACTGCGTGCGGCAGGGGAGCCACGCATCACCACAGAGTCGTATCCCTGGGAGATGCCGACGATGATCATCTTGAGATCGTATTGATCGGACCAGAACCACGGCACCTTGTCGTGCGGCGTGGGGGTTCCGAGGATATTGAGCGCGGCACTGGTGGCCTGCTCGAATGCGTTGTCCACGGATTCCAGGCGCAGGTGACGCCCGTAGTGGATGTTCGGGTGGCTGGTGCAATCACCCGCCGCATAGATGTTCGGGTCTGAGGTGCGGCAGTGCTGGTCCACCACGATGCCGTTCAGGCAATCGAGGCCTGCAGCGGTCGCGAGCTCATCGGCCGGCACGACGCCGACGCCAACCACCACGATGTCCGCGGGGTGCTCGGACCCATCTTCACAGGCGACCGCGCCAACCCGGTCCGGCGAGCCGTGTTTGATGGCGGCCACGCGTGCGTTGCAGACGATTCGTACGCCGTGCCCGGTGTGCTCGGCCTGGTAGAACGCCGACATCTCGGGGCAGGTGACGCGGTTCATTACGCGATCCGCCATCTCGAGCACGGTGACCTCAAGGCCTAGCTCGCGCGCGGTGGCCGCAACCTCGAGCCCGATGTACCCGCCGCCGACAATGACCATGCGCCGCCCCGATGCGCAGTCGGCCTTGATGGCCGCGACGTCCGCGACGGATCGCAGGACATGCACGCCCGCGAGATTGGCACCCGGAGCGGTCAGCTTGCGGGGCCTGCTGCCGGTTGCCAGCAGCAGGGCGTCGTATGGGAGCACCGCCCCATCATCCAGGCGGACCTGCTTCGCCTGCCGGTCGATGTGCTCGGCCCGGCGTCCCAGGCGGGTGTCGACCCCGTGTTCGGTATAGAAGTGAGCGGGCCGGATCAGCAGCCGGTCGCGCTCCAGCGCCCCGGACAGGAATTTCTTGGACAGAGGCGGGCGCTGATAGGGGAGGAGGGGCTCATCGCCGACCAGCGTCAGCCCGCCTTTGAAGCCTTTGCGCCGGAGGGTATCGATGGCCTGCGCCCCGGCCTGGCCGGCGCCGACGATGACTACGTGGTCGAGCATGGGCGCGAAGCATAGCCCACCGCTCAGGGTTCCGGCCGCACCATTGCGGGGCGTGTGCACTTCCGGTGTGCTTCAGAATAGTGCGACGGCGATGCAGCCCGGCGTATCATCGCGTGAAACTCCGTGATTTCGCTGCACCCTCGTCGTCCACCGCAGGTGGCATGAATACTGCAAAATGTCCCTGCCGAATAACTGCCCGCATAAAATTTACGTGCCTGCCTTACTCATTAATCCAAAAAGCCGACTGATCCAAGAAGGCCAAGACCCGACGGGAGCTCGCTCATGAAACTGGTCACCGCGATCATCAAGCCATTCAAGCTAGACGACGTGCGCGCCGCGCTGTCTGATATCGGCGTGTCGGGCATGACCGTCACCGAAGTGAAAGGCTTCGGCCGCCAACGCGGCCACACCGAGCTCTACCGGGGTGCCGAATACGTGGTCGATTTCGTGCCGAAGACGAAGATCGAAGTCGCTGTGCGCAGCGATCTCGCCGATCAGGTCGTCGAAGCCATCCTCAAGTCCTCGAAGACCGGCAAGGTCGGCGATGGCAAGATCTTCATTACCGACATCGACCGTGTCATCCGCATCCGCACGGGCGAAACGGATGATGCCGCCCTGTAGGACGCCGATGTTTGAAACGGGCTGCGCCCGGGGTCTTACGGGGATCGCAGCGACCCCGGGCGGATAGCGGCGCAGAGCGCCGGTAAGAAGCAGCGGCTCCGGTTGGCTGGGCCCTGCCGAGCGTCTACTCTCCGGAGCGATGAACACCACGTCATCGCTCCGGACAATCTCCGAAGACATCAAGGTCGGCCACTCGCGCCGGCACATCTTCCTGTGCACGCACGGCAAGTGCGCGCCCGAGGACGAAGCGCACGAATCCTGGAAATTCCTCAAGCGCCGGCTGAAAGAGCTGGGTCTGGCGGATGCGGAGCAGGGCGTCATGCGCACGAAGGCGGACTGCCTGCGCATCTGCGTGGAGGGGCCGATCGCGTTGGTCTATCCGGAAGGGGTGTGGTACCGCCACTGCACGCCGGACAATCTCGAGCGCATCATTCAGCAGCACCTGGTCGGCGGAAAGCCGGTGGCAGAGCTCGCTTTTGCTACGGCGCCGCTGCCGGGCTGAGCACTGCGCCCGGCCCCAGTTCGTCAGTGAGTATCCCGTCGAACGGCGCGGGCCGGCCGAACAGGAAGCCCTGTGCGCAGTCGATGCCGAGCTCGGTGATGCGGTCGCGTACTTCGGCAGTCTCTACACACTCGGCCACCGTCTCGATGCCCATGCCGCGCCCGAGTTGAGCGATGCCGCGCACGAGCGATTCCGAGCGGGGGTTGCCGAGCAGGTCGCGGACGAACGTGCCATCGAGCTTCAGCATCTTCACGTCGAAGAATTTCAGATATGCGAAGGAGCTGACGCCGGTGCCGAAATCGTCCAGTGCGAACTGAACGCCGCGCGCGCGCAGACGACGGATCATGGCTTGGGTTTGCGCCACGTTCGCTACCGCCGCGGTCTCCGTAATTTCGAACTGCAGCCATTCGCCGGGAACGCCGTTGCCGCCGATGCGCGCCGAAATCCATTCGAGAAAATCCGGATCGCCGATCGTCGGGCCCGAGAGGTTCACTGAGAACCGCAGGTTCTTCTTCGCAAGCTCGGTGCGATTGGCTTCAAGCTTGCCCAGCACGTGAGCCACAACGGCGCGATCCAGCTCGACCAGCATGCGATAGCGAGTGGCCGCTGACATGAACCACGCGGGCGACAGGTGCGTGCCGGCGTCACCCATCAGCCGCACCAGCAATTCATAGTTCGCGGTGGAGGGAGAGCCGTCCAGGCGCACGATAGGCTGGGCGAACACTTCGACGCGCCCTGCGTCGAGCGCCTGCCGCAACTTGTCGGCGACCAGCACGTCGTCGTTGCACCGAACGATGCTCTGGTCCGCGTCCTGATAGACCTCGACGCGCCCGCGTCCGCGATCTTTTGCCGTTTTGCAGGCGGCCTCGGCGGCGGCGAGCGCATGACCCAGCCCACCCTCGGTGGAGGGAATGAGCGCGACGCCGAACGAGATCGAGAGCGGCGTCGGAATCTTGTGCACCATGGCCGAGAGGCCGGAGACCGTTTGGCTGAGTTGCTCGGCCACGCGTCGCGCCTGCGCGAGCGTGGTGCGCGGAACGTAAACGGTGAAGCGATCGCCAGACAAATGGCACGAACACGCATCCAGCGGCAGATCCGAAGTCTGCAACGCCGCACCGACGTCCGAGATCGCGCGATCGCCCGCCGCGAAACCGGCGAGCTTGTTCAGGACGTGCAGCTGGTCCATGTCACCATAGATGACGCAGCCGGGCAGCCGGTCGAGCGCTTCCTGCGCCCGGATCAGTTTTTCGAACGCGCTCCAGTCGAGCAGGCTTGCGATGGTGGCACGCGGGTCGATTGGGTCGGCGGGGCTCCCGGAGTTCATCGCCGCGATGACTACGGGCGCAGGCGGTTCCGTCGCGGGAGCAGGCTCGACTTCTGCGGCGGGCTCGATAGTGGGAACTGCGCTCACAGCGAAGGGCTTGTCGCCGTCGCTCGCCAATACGTTAACGGTGACAAGTGCAACTACGTCATCCGCCGTCTGCTCGAGGTTGACGCTAATCTCCCGATCAGCCGTGTGCGACAAGGCGGCGACTGACAGCACGTCCTCGAGAAGTTCATCGATGGCGGGCGGTGCTGCCGTGACTGCCGGTGGCGGAGGTGCAGCTGAAGCAGGGACGGGCGCGGGCGCTGCAATAACTTTATTGGGTATTTGTGCCGGCCACATACCGCGCGGCGGAGGCGGTGCCTGCACAACAGGCGCGCGCTTGGGCGACAGCAGGTTCACGAACTCACCTGCGAGCGCGAGCAGCCTCTGCGATTCCACCGGACCGAACTTCGGATCCTCGATCAGGCGGACCGCGATGAGAATGCCCAGCGGCAAACCATGCGGGCTGCGCAGGGAAACGGCGATCAAACGCCCGCGGACGGGCCCGCCATTGTCCGCGCGCACACGGTTGGTACCGAAAACGCCGAGTTTTGCTTGTGTCTGAGCCGCGAGGGAATCGAGGCCGGAGGAGCAGATGTCCTCGAAGAACTGCGCAGCGAGCGCAGTACGCGTGAAGAATTTCGGAGGCCCGCCCGTCGCGCGCGTCACGCCGACCGCGGCCGCCTCGAGCTCGGTGACCGCACGCCGCAACGTTTCCATGAGCCCGGGCGCAGGCTTGCCCGCCGCCTCCGGCCGAGGAGATTCTTCGCTCGACGATGGGGATTCACTGCGGGCCATGGGAAAGTTGTCTTGAAACCGAGACGTTCGAACTTTAGTCGGCGCCCGGCGGGCCGGCGGGTGCAGGGTTCGCTCCTTGGCGACAAAGCCTTGTCATCCCCACACCGCATCGCTATTTTGCGACCGGAGTCACATCTTCAGTCCGAGAGAAATATGCCCGTAGCCATACGCATTCACGAGAACGGCGGTCCTGAGGTGTTGCGCCTGGAAGACCTCGAGTTGCCCGCGCCTGCCCCGGACGAGGTTCAGATCCGTCACACGGCGATCGGCTTGAATTTCATCGATGTGTACGATCGCACCGGCCTCTATCCCGTGCAGCTGCCGAGTGGCCTGGGGCGCGAAGCGGCCGGTGTCGTGGCGGCCAAGGGCCGCAAGGTTCGGGACTTTCGCGTCGGCGACCGCGTGGCCTACGCGCTCTCGCAACCCGGCTCCTACAGCGAGTTTCGCAACGTTCCGGCGGAGCGCGTGGTGAAGATTCCAAAGGGAATCTCGGACGAGCAGGCCGCGGCCATCATGCTCAAAGGCATGACGGCGCAATATCTGCTCCGCCGCACCTATCGCGTGAAGCGTGGCGACGTCGTTCTGGCGCTGGCCGCGGCGGGCGGCGTTGGAATCATCCTGACGCAGTGGGCGAAGTCTCTCGGCGCCACGGTTATCGGCGCAGTGGGCAGTGACGAGAAAGCGGAGATCGCGCGCAAGCACGGCTGCAAGCACGTGCTCATCTCAGGTCGAGACGAACTGGCGCCCAGCGTTAAACGCCTCACGAAAAACGCTGGCGTGGCCGTTGTTTACGACGCTGTGGGCAAAGACCTATTCATGGAATCGCTGGATTGCCTGCGGCCGCTCGGCATGATGGTCACCTACGGAAACGCGTCAGGTCCCGTGCCGCCGATCAGCCCTCTCGAGCTGAGCAAGCGCGGGTCGCTCTTTCTGACTCGCCCGACGCTCTTTCACTACATATCGAAGCGCGAAGATCTGCTCGCTGCGGCGCGCGACCTGTTTGCGGCGGTGAAGAGCAAGGCCGTGCGCGTGCGCGTGGGCCAAACCTATGCGCTGAAGGATGCGGCCCAGGCACACAGAGATCTGGAAGCCCGTAAAACCACGGGCTCCACCGTTCTGATTCCTTGAAGCTGACGGCCGGGCTAACGGACAACGCGAAGCGCCGCGCGTCCGCTGCGGCCGATGCCGAGCGCGCCGCTGCGTACCACTTCCAGCAGGTCTGCGTGTCGTGCGAGCTCGCCGATGAACGTGCTGATCTCGGCTTCGCTGGCCGTCAGTTCGACGATGAAGCACTCCGCAGCGGGGTCGAGTACCCGGCCGCCGGTGCGCACGACATAACCCCTTACAACGTCGGCTTGCTCCGGCCGCACCTTCAGCTTCAGGAGCACCAGCTCCCGTTCGAGATGCTCGCCCTGCGTCATGTCCTCGACACTGACGACGTCGATGAGCTTGTTGAGCTGGTTGGCAATCTGCTGGATGACGGCTTCCGAGCCCTTCGTGACCAGCGTGATGCGCGATACGGTCGGGTCGTCCGTGGTGGCGACGGACAGGGACTCGATGTTGTATCCCCGCGTGGAAAACAGCCCGGCGACCCGGCTCAGGGCCCCGGCTTCGTTCTGCAGAAGTATGGCGATGATGTGACGCATGCGAATGGGCAGTGACCGAAAACCGCCTCGATCATATCCGGCCCGGTCCGGTTCGCCACCGCGCGGCCCATAAAAAGTCCGCTCGGGGCGCTCGCCGCCCCAGCGGTTTGCGCTCGGGCTTCAAGCTGCTAGTCTCCGAGGTTCCCGCCCTTTTTGGGCGTCTGACAGCATTCCCATGAGTGACACGGTCATCCAGCCCCGCCCCCTCGGCCATCCGCTCGCAGGTCAACGCATGACCGGCGCCCAGATGATCATGCAGGTGGTAGCGGACGAGGGTGTAACCGCCATTTTCGGCTATAGCGGCGGGGCCATCCTGCCGACCTATGACGCCGTATTCCTTTTCAATGCCGAGCAGGCCAGCAAGGGCGCCCGCCAGATTCCGCTCATCGTGCCCGCCAACGAGCAGGGCGCGGGGTTCATGGCGGCTGGCTATGCGCGCTCCAGCGGGCGCGTCGGCGTGTGTCTCGTCACCTCGGGTCCCGGCGCCACCAACACTGTCACCCCCGTGCGCGATTGCATGGCGGACTCGGTGCCTATCGTGGTGATCTGCGGGCAGGTCCCTACGGGTGCCATCGGCACCGATGCGTTCCAGGAAGCGCCGGTTCCCTCGATCATGGGGTCAGTCGCCAAGCACATCTTCCTGGTCACGGATCCGGCAAAGCTCGAAGCCACCGTGCGCACCGCGTTCGAAATCGCGCGCACCGGCCGTCCCGGCCCCGTGGTCATCGACGTGCCGAAAGACGTGCAGAACTGGGAAGGCGAATTCACGGGCGGCGGCATGCTGCCGATTCCCGGTTACCGCCGCCGCATGAACGAGCTGTCCGGGCGCACTATCGATACGGCCGAGTCCGCCCGGTTCTTCGAGATGCTCGGCGACGCGAAGCGGCCGCTCATTTATGCAGGCGGCGGCGCCATCAACGCGAACGCGGCGGATGCGCTCACCGAGTTGTCCCAGACCTTTGGGATTCCGGTCGTGACCACGCTCATGGGCATCGGCGCGTTCGATACGATGAACCCGCTGTGCATGCGCATGCTCGGCATGCACGGCACGGCTTTCGCGAACTACACGGTCGATGATTGCGATTTCCTCATTGCTGTCGGCTCGCGGTTCGACGATCGTGTCGCCGGTGTTCCCGCAAAGTTCGCCCGGAATGCCAAGCGCATCGCGCATTTTGATATCGATCGCGCGGAAGTGAACAAGGTGAAGCGCGTTCAGTGGAGCCATGTCGGCTCACTCACCGAAGCGTTGCGCACGCTCACGGCTTACGGCAAGCGCGAGAAATTCCAGCGCGACTACACGGCGTGGCATGCGGAGCTCGCGGAGCTCAAGAGCAAGTACGCCATGAACTACGATCGCGCGAGCACGCTCATCCAGCCGTACTACGTCATCGAAGAGATCAACCGGCTCACGAAAGGCCAGGCGATCATCGCCACGGGCGTGGGCCAGCATCAGATGTGGGCCGCGCAGTACTGCGATTTCCGCTCGCCGCGGCTGTGGCTCACCTCGGGCA
>JBDTUL010000063.1:0-16897 GCA_040007735.1 Gammaproteobacteria bacterium
CTGTCGGAATCGTCGCAGCGCTCATGGCTTATCTGCTCATCCGCGAACCGGTTCGCGGCGGCCTCGACGCAGCGCCGATAGCCGACTCGACGGGCAAGCAAGCCAGCGGGCCCGGTTTTCGCGCGACCGTCGCGATGTTCTTCTCGCGGCCCGTGCTGGTGCTGGTGTCGCTCGCCGCTGGCGCCACCCAGTTCGTCACCTACGCCACGCTGAACTTCACCACGCTCTTTCTCATGCGCGAGAAGGGCATGACCCTCCGAGAGGTCGCCCTCTACTACGCCTTGCTGGTCGGCATTGGCATCAGCGCCGGCATGTTCGTATCGGGCCGCCTCATCGACCGGTTCGCTCCGCGCTGGAAGCAAGCCTATGCGCTGGTGCCGGCCGTCGCGCTGGTGCTCGCGATCCCGTTCTTCATCGGTTTCGTCTGGGCGCCCACCTGGCCGCTGGCGATGCTGTTCCTCGCTGGGCCGACCTTCTTCAACTATTTCTATCTCTCATCGGCCGTCGCACTGGTTCAGGAAGAGGTCCGTCCCCAAGAGCGCGTCTTGTCTGGCGCGCTGCTGTTGCTCGTCATGAATCTGATCGGCCTCGGCCTCGGTCCCACCTATCTGGGCGCGGTCAGCGACCTGCTGCGCGAGAGCCATCCTCACAATTCGCTTCAGCTTGCCTTCTACACACTCACGCCCTTCTACGTTCTGGCCGCGCTGCTCTTCCTGATGCTGAGCCGGAAGCTGCGGCGGCAAGGGGAAGCCCATGGAGACAACCGGTGAGATCATTTCTTCCGCGTGCCATCGCGTGGAGCGCCCTTGCCCTGCTGGCCGCGCCCGCCATAGCCAAAAATCCAGTCGTGCGCGCGCCGGCCGGTGCAGTTGCGGGCGACGCCCGCGGGAACATGCTCGTCTTCAAAGGACTGCCTTACGCGCTCCCGCCCGTTGGCGCCGCGCGGTGGAAGCCGCCGGTGGCGTTGCCGCCGTGGAGTGGAGTGCGCGACGCGAAGCGCTTCGGCGCAGCTTGCGTCCAGCCCAAGTCGCGAGCGGGCAGCATCTATTCGGATAGTCCCTCTGCGATGAGCGAGGACTGCCTGTTCCTCAATGTGTGGGCCCCGAAGACCGCTCGTGCCGCGCCGGTGCTGGTCTGGATCCACGGCGGCTCTCTGACGACGGGCGCCAGCAGCGAGTCGCTATACGATGGCACCAGGCTCGCCGAGCGCGGAGTCGTGGTGGTATCCATCAACTATCGAATGGGTGCTCTCGGCTATCTAGCGCATCCACAACTCAGCGCCGAATCGTCTGACGGAGTTTCAGGTAACTACGGCCTGCTCGACCAGATCGAGGCATTGCGCTGGGTGAAGCACAACATCGCAGCCTTCGGCGGCGATGCTTCGAACGTGACGATTGCGGGTGAATCGGCGGGCGCGCTCAGCGTGATGTACCTGATGACCGCGCCGCCAGCGCGCGGGCTGTTCAACAAGGCGATCGCAGAGAGCGCCTACATGATCTCCACGCCGGAGCTGAAGGAAGCGCGCTTTGGCGAGCAGTCGGCCGAAGCAATCGGATCTCGGCTCGCCGCCGCGTTAGGTGCGAAGGATGTCGCGGCCTTGCGCGCCATCGATGCTACGACGCTGACCGAGGCGGCCGTTCGGAGCGGCTACCTTCCGTTCGGCACGATCGATGGCCATACCCTGCCCCGCCAGCTCGTCGAAGTGTTCGATCGCGGTGAGCAGGCGCCAGTGCCGATGATCGCGGGCTTCAACAGTGGTGAGATCCGGTCGCTGCGTTTCCTCGTACCGCCTGTGCCGGCCGATGCGGCGACGTATGAGACCGCGATCCGCAGCCGATACGGCGACCTCGCCGACGACTTCCTGAAGCTCTACCCAAGTGCTCATCTCGAAGAGAGCATTCTCGCGATCGCTCGCGATGCTTTGTACGGCTGGACCGCTGAGCGGCTCGTGGCGAAGCAGTCGGCACTCGGTCAGCGCGCGTTCCTCTATTTCTTCGATCACAGCTATCCGACGGCTGAGGCAGCCGGTCTCCATGGCTTCCATGCGTCGGAGCTTCCCTATGTCTTCGGTACCGCCGATCAAACACCGCCTTTCTGGCCAAAGGTGCCTTCGACAAAGACCGAGGCGGAGATGGCCGACGCAATGATTGGCTACTGGACGAGCTTCGCGCGCTCTGGCGAACCGCGCGCGACGAACCAGCCCGCATGGCCAGCCTATGACTCGACACGGGCCTACATGGCCTTCGAGGATGTGCCGCGGCCCGCGACGCATCTCTTGCCCGGCATGTATGAATTGAACGAGCAGGTTGTGTGCCGACGACGGGCGGCCGGCGCACTCCCCTGGAACTGGAATGCAGGAATCGTCTCCCCGCCGCTCCCGCCCCGCACGGAATCCTGCAGATGATTGACGGCTCCATGCAGGAGTACGCATTAACGCTCGACAAGCTCCTGGTTCACGCCGCCAAGTGGCACCCGCGCGCGCAGGTGGTAACAGCGCGCGACGGCGGCAGAATCGACCGTGTGAGCTATGCGGACCTCGAGGCGCGCAGCCGGCGCATCTCCACCATGCTCCGCGATTTCGGCATAGGGTTCGGCGATCGCGTCGCGACGCTCGCATGGAACACGCAAGCGCATGTTGAGACCTGGTACGCGATCATGGGCATCGGCGCGATCTGCCACACGCTCAATCCGCGACTGACGGCGGCACAGACCGCCGCGATGCTGGCGCAGTCCGGTTGCCGGTTGATCGTTGTCAGCGCTGACCTCGCGCCGCTGGCCCAGCAGATCGTCGAGCGCACGCCTGCGGTCAAGCGAGTGCTGCTCATAGATGGTTCTATCAAGGCGTGGCAGGGCAAGTACGACGGGCTGACCGTGCTCACACTCGAGGAAGCCCTGGGCGCACCCCGCGCTCCGGCGGATTGGGGCGGCTTCGATGAGCGTGCGCCTTGCGGTCTGTGTTTTACCTCCGGCACGACCGGCGCGCCGAAAGGCGTCACGTACACTCACCGGTCGAGTTTTCTCCACACACTACGACTGCTCCAGGCGGACGTGATCGGCATTACCGCGACCGACAGTGTGCTGACTGTCGTGCCGATGTTTCACGCGAGTGCCTGGGGGCTGCCGTTCGCCACGCCCGCCGCGGGCGCGAAGCTTGTTTTGCCGGGGCGCCATGCCGACGGCGCGAACCTGGCGCGGTTGATTGCAGCCGAGGCGGTGACCATTGCCGTGGGTGTGCCCACAGTCTGGTTGGGTCTCCTCGAGCATCTCGATGCAATCGGCGGCGACCTGCCGTCACTCAAGCGCATCGTGGTCGGCGGCGCGCCGCTGGCGCCTGCTCTCATGGCGCGCATCGAACGACGTCTGGATGTGTCAGTGCAGACGAGCTGGGGCATGACCGAACTGTCACCCACGGGCACCATGTCATCTCCGGACCATCCGCAGCGATCGGCGGCGATCGCGGGCCGACCGGCCATCGGCGTGGATCTTCTGCTGACGGATGTCGATGGACGGCCCCTGCCCGAGCAGCGAAACGTCGATGGCCATCTGCGGGTGCGCGGCGCCAGCGTGATCGATCGCTACTTCGGTGAGGAGCGCCCCGCTACCAGCGCCGATGGATGGTTCGACACAGGCGATCTTGCGCAGATCGACCCGGACGGCAATCTGATCATCACCGGCCGGGCGAAGGACCTGATCAAGTCGGGCGGCGAGTGGATCAATCCCGCCGAGATCGAGGCCCTCATCGGCCGATTACCTGAAGTGTCCCTCGCCGCCGTGATCGGACGCACCGATACAAAATGGGGCGAGCGCCCCATCCTGCTGGTCGAAATGCGCGAGCATCAAACCATTACCGACGAGGCGATGCTCGCCGCCCTGCAGGGCCAGGTCGCACCGTGGTGGATTCCCGATGCGGTCATCCGCCTCGAGAACATGCCGCTCGGGATCACCGGGAAGATCGACAAAATCCGTCTGAGATCGAAATACGGCAGCGGTTGAACAACGGCGCGGGTTCAGGGCGCCGTGCAATGCGCAGGCAGCGGCGCAAGACTCGCATCGAACGATGCCACGCACGATGCCGTAACACCCTGGAACTGAAGCGCCCCGGAAAGCTGCGACGATGAGACGTTGACGACTCCGCCCGTCACCGCAACCGACGGCGCGCCCGACACGACCGAGCTCTCGATGCCCACCGTACGCGATGGCGAGGGGCCAGGGTCGTGCGTCAGCAATACGGCGGCCGCCGTCGCCTGCACCTGAGATCGCAGGAGCGTGATGGGGTTGTTCGTACCCACAATAAACGACGGGGCGTGGTCGATGCCGGTGCCATCCACGTGGATCGAGGAGCCATCCAGGAGAACGGCCCCACCGATCCAGTTGATCGCGGCGGCGCCTCCCCCACCCTGTACATTCAATTGGGAGTCGATGAGCTGGAGCGCCGGAGCTTCTCCCGAAAAGCCACCCGCGTGGCCTGGGCTCGACACGTCAATCGTGGTCCGCACGAACTGCGTGGGTGCCGCGAACTCGTCGCTCGTGTTGAATGCCAGCGCGGACACTTTGCCCCAGATAGAGACGGTGGAGTCCTCGACCTGCAACGCAGAGCCGTCGCTCTGGAAGGAAAACCCCTGCGCGAAATCACCCGCCGCAATCGCGACGATCCGGCTGCGAGTGATATGCGTGCTGCCGCCTTCCTCGCAATCCAGTGCGAGGGCCGACACACTCCCGGTGGTGCTCGATACGATCTCCGAGTCCACGATCATGGCACCGGCTCCACTCAGGGCGACCCCAGGCGATCCACCCCTCGCGCTGATGCGTTCGAGCCGCGGCACCGTCGCGGGCCCCGAGCTGTTGAACGACAGCGCCGGTCCTGCGGGGGCGATCACCGTGAGATCGCTGATCAGCGAGCCGCCAGCGACCAGTCCACCTACGAGTATCGTGGCCCCCTTCTCCTCGCCAATGAGCGAGATGCCCGGCGGCAAGGTGAACCCTCCGCGATAAACGCCGGCTGCAACGTGAATCTTGCAGTCGCCTGGCGTCTGAGACGTGCACCACTTGTCGCCTGTCAGGGCATTGTTCGCAGCGCTTCCGGGGTCTGTGTAGTCGCCGCCCGACGGCGCAACCTTAACGTCATTGTCGGCCGCGGGGCCCGCGATGCTCAAGACCGCAGGAGCGCCCCCTTCTCTCGACCCGAGCTGAAGATTCGGCGTGGGCGCGATTTGAACCAGCGCGATACCGAAGTTCGCAGCGGGATTGTTCCTCCATCCCGCCAGCGCCGCGGACACATTGAAAGTCACGACCTGCCCCTGGTTGGCGCTCGTGATGGTCTTCTGGTCCAGGACCGTCCCCGAGATGGGCGGCAGCGTGGTGGCGGTGACGGTCGATTCGTTCCAGTTGCCTAGCCAGCAAGTAAAGGAACTCGACATGACCCAGACAGTACTGATCACCGGATGCTCATCGGGCTACGGCAAGGCGACGGCCCAGCTGTTCCTGGAGCGCGGTTGGAACGTCGTGGCGACGCTAATGGAGCGCCGTAATCCGATCTATAATGCGACGTCCGTCTTTCATGCTCGAGCGTCTAAATGGACCCCCTCGCTGCCGCCATCACGCTGCTTCGACCGCGCACGATCCTCTCCAAGATCGTGAGCGGTTCAGGTCGTTGGGGGGTGCGCTATGCGGAATATGGCGACCCCAGCTTCTGCCTCATGCTCGGCGGGTCGTGCTGGCTCACCGTCGAGGGCGGCAGCGGACCGCTCCTGCTCGAGGCGGGCGATTTTCTGCTCATGCCAGCAACGCCCGGCTTCACCTTGTCGAGCGAGCCGGACGTTGAGCCGGTGCTGCGTTCGCCCGCGGATGCCGCCGCGGACCCTGTTGGCGAGATCCGGCACGGTGACCAGGATGGCGATGCGGCCGTCTGGATGATCGGCGGATATTTTCAATTCGATTCCACCAATGCTTCGCTGCTGGTCGATCTGTTGCCGGTCACGTTGCATATCCGGCATTCCGACCTCGGTGCCGATCGATTGCACCGGATCGCAGGACTGCTCAATGAGGAGACGTGCCAGGACGCGCCGGGACGCGACCTGATCCTCGAACGTCTGGTCGAGATTCTGCTGATCGAGGCGTTCCGCTGGCGGCCCGCCGATCGGGATGTCGGACAGGTTGGGCTGCTCGCCGGTCTTTCAGATCGGCATCTCGGCGTTGCGCTCAGACAGATGCATCGCGATGTCACGCGCGACTGGACGATCGAGGCACTGGCACGAAGTGCCGGCGTGTCGCGTGCGACGTTCGCTGAGAGATTCACGCGCACCATCGGCATGCCGCCTATGAAGTATTTGCTTCAGTGGCGCATGGCGCTCGCGAAGGACATGTTGCGGAATGATCGGCAGCCGCTGGAACGCGTGGCTGCGGCGATCGGGTATCAATCCGCGAGCGCGTTCAGCACGGCGTTCAGTCGGTATGTCGGCGTTGCTCCAAGCGCGTTTGCGAGGGATGGAGACGTCGGCATCACTCCCAACCCGTGAGCGAGTTGTACGGCGCCGTGAATCCCATCGACTCGATCTCATGGATCTGGCCGCCCCACACCTTGAACCACCCTCGCACCTGATCGACATGCGCTCCACCGATTCGGCGCGAGCACGTGCGCGCGCGTGACAGCGAAGCATCGACCCCTAGCGAACCTCGGCGAAACCGTGCGCGATATCTCGCGCAAATTCCGCAGCAACTCCGCCACATTCTTCGTACTTTAGTAACTCTATTGTTGTGGACGATATCCATCAACGCGCGGATACTTCGCCATCACGGATGGACATCATTCGAGTTGTGAGCGCCGACCTCGTGAGCTACCGAACCGATACCAATGTCATTTCTGAGCGAGCACGTGTCGAACCAAAGTTGCAGAACGTTGGTAAGATGCTAACCGTGACAAAGCAGCGCACCTATCACGTGATGACCCGGATCGGCGGTGGCTGGAGCATTCGCCAGGAAGGCGCCAGCCGTCCCACCGGGACATACGATTCCAAGGAGCAGGCGATAAAGCGCGCCCGAGAAGTCGCGCGCGGTTCTGGAGGAAGACTCGCCATTCACAATCGAGACGGATTGGTTCAGGAGCTAGCAAGCTACCCCCCACGAGGTGCATACGAAAAAGCCAAGCGCCGATAAGTCAGGCTCTCAGCTTGGCCTTCAATCGAAACGTATTCATAAACTGTCCGTTCGACGACGGCTACCGCCAACTACTGCGTCCGTTGCTTTTCACGGTCTACTGCCTCGGATTCCAGCCTCGCATCGCTCTCGAAAGCCGCGACTCGGGCCGACCTCGCATCGACAAAATCGTCGAGCTGATCCGCGAATCCAAGTACGCGATCCACGACCTCTCCCGAATTCAAGCGACGGCCGTCGGTGAGTTCTTCCGACTCAACATGCCATTTGAGCTGGGTATCGACTATGGCTGTCGAACATTCAAGTCCGGTCGCTGGTCCCAGAAGCGCTGTCTGATACTCGGAAACGAAAGTCACCACTATCAGGCCGCGCTCTCAGACATCTCTGGCTCTGACATACAGGCCCACGACGGGAGGCCTGAGAAAGTTGTGCGTGAGGTCCGTAACTGGCTCAACAGTCACTCGTCGAGACACGCCGCCGGCCCGACGAAAATCTGGACCGACTTCCACACTTTCACAGATGACACGCACAGCGAACTCATTCGCCAAGGTCACTCGGAAGAGGACATCAAGTACTTCGAGATCGATGAGCTCATGAGCAGGATGGTCAGCTGGCTCACGCCGGACCGCCCAAGGCAACGTCGAAAGTTTCCGGCGAAGAAGAAGCAACGCGAGCGTCACGCACGTGAACGGCGATAGCCGGGTCCCGGTCATTCGGATTCCGCGAATGCGATCACGGCTCGCACATCGTCTAGCGACAGGGTCGGGAACGCCGCGAGACCGCCCCAAGAGTGAGAGAAGGGGCCCGACCCCCGGATACTCAGGCCGCCCGAGGGCGCCCGCTAGCGCCGCGCGCTAAGACGACGATCCCAATCAGTCCCCGGCTCGCATTGACTGCTCGTCGAGATCGACAGTCTCCGGCGTCTGCTCTATTTCTGCCGCCTGTTCATCGTCCTCGGCCGGGCGACGCGCAACCGGATTGAAACCACCCGACTGCTTCCTCCAGAGCTCCTCATAGAGCCCACCCTGCAGCAGCAGCTCGCTGTGCGACCCATCCGCAACGATGCACCCGCGGTCGAGCACGATGAGCCGATCCATATCCATCACGGTGCTCAGCCGATGCGCGATCGCAATCACGGTCTTCCCCGCCATCGCTTCGCGCATGGCTTCTTGAATGATCTGCTCGCTGTGGCTGTCGAGCGCGCTCGTCGCTTCATCGAGCAGCAGGATCGGTGCATTCTTGAGAATGGCACGCGCGATGGCGATGCGTTGCCGCTGCCCACCGGAAAGCTTGATGCCGCGCTCGCCCACCATGGTCTTGTAGCCCTGCTCCAGCTCGACAATGAACTCGTGGGCGTGGGCGCGCCGCCCCGCAAGCTCCACTTCTTCATCGGTGGCGTCCGGTCGACCGTAGCGAATGTTCTCGAGCAGGCTGCGATGAAACAACGTCGTGTCTTGAGGAATGAGTGCAATCGAGCGCCTGAGGCTTTCCTGCGTCACTCGCCGAATGTCGACACCATCGATCCGGATAGCACCCTGATCGACGTCGTGCATCCGCATCAGCAAACCCATCAGGGTCGTCTTGCCCGCACCACTTGGCCCCACCAGGCCAACGCGCTGCCCCGCCGGGATGGTGAGCTCGAAGTCCTTCACGACATTGCGTGCGGGCCGAGCGTTGGCAGCTGAGGGCACTTCATACGCGAACGCCACGTGCTCGAAATGAATGACGCCTCGCTCCACTGCCAGCGCGGGTGCGCCGGGTTCATCCGTAACGGTAGCAGGCACGATCAGTGTGCCGATGCTCTCGCGAGCCGAGCCCATCTGGTCGTAAAACTCGGGGATTCGCTGACCGAGGTTGTAGGCGGTCTGCAGGAGCGAGCTCGTGAGCGCCGTGATCATCACAAAGTCGCCCGCGCTGATCAGGCCGTGTACCCAGCCATATAGAGCGCCACCGACGAACACGACCCACATCGTGATATCCATCAAGTACTGGACGGAGCGCAGGCGGACCACCGCGCGATAGGAAGCACGGCGACGGTCGCGCTCTTCTCCGGTGTAATGCTTGAGCTGCTTGTCTTCGAGCGGCTGGTTGGCGAAGAAGAACACCGTGCGGATGTTGGTAAGGACGTCGACCATGCGGCCGGTGACGGCCGCCTTCGCTTCATTGCTCGCGACGGCGCGCCGCGTGCATTCGCGACCAACGAGGAGACTGATGGTGAAGTACAGGAAGATCGCTACGACAGCGGCCGCGCAAAACGTCGGACTTGCGATATAGAAGTAGGCCGCGACGAACGCGAAGAAGCAGGCGCCGGGGATGAAGTCGAACACCATCATGTCGAACAGCGTCAGCACCTGGTCGGGCAGCAGCATCGCCCGGTGCGCGATCTTTCCGGAGAGGGTGTTCTCGAAGTAGGAGCTCGAGAGCCGCTGCGCGTAGGCGAACACTTCCTCCTTGATGCGCACGAGCATGGGGTAGCGGGTGTTGTATGAGCTGACCCACGCCCCCGCGTCGATTGCGAAGCGGGAGACCACGAGCGCGACGAACACGGCGAAGGGCGCGAGTAGCTTGCCCGCCTCCGCAGCCGGGTTGTGCATGGCCAGCACAGTATCCGTCAGACGCTTGGTGACATACGCGATCGAAGCGAAAGCCGCGCGGCTGAGTATCGGAAACATCAGCAGGCCAAGACACCCCCAGAAGAACTGGCGGTAGAAATGAAAAGAGAACGGCCAGAGGCGGTTGGGTAAGGTGGGCGGATTCATGGCAGCGTCTTCATGTCCGTCATTATATTCGCGACGTCATTCGGTCGGACTGCTCGACGAGGTCTGGGCAGCGGTCGGGGAGTATCGCCAAGCTTGGTTTCCCCCCACGGGCGGCCGTCGCGGCCGCCCGTGGGGGGGCAGCGCGGATCCGGGCCAGGCGACTTAACAAAACGCGATCCGCCCCCGGCCACGATCACAACTCACACATTTTTCGGCGCGAATCGCGCAAATGTGTGATCCGCCCCCGTCTGCGCCGCTCGCACTGTGTTGGGATCAGCTCAATACAACTCTCTGCGATAGGCCTCTTTATGCGTACGAAGACATCCCTGCTCCTGTTGTCCTTCCTCGCGGCAACCGCCAGCTCGGTCGCGGCCGCGGATACGGTTGTCAACGTGAAGAGCGAAGTCGTGCGTTTCGACGACATCCGGCTCATCAGCCCTGTGGGCGCCGCGGTTCTGTATGGCCGCTTGCATAACGCCGCGGTGCGCGCTTGCGGCGGACCGATCAGCGGCCCCACGCAGCTTGCCAGAGAGCAGCGCTTCAACGCCTGCACGACGGACGCGGTCAGGAAGGCCGTGGACTCAGTGAACCACCCCGTCCTGAGCCAGTATTACGCCTCGAGAAACAGCGTCATCGTTCCCGGCGGCGCCGACGACAAGAGCGTCACTGCCGCGCGCTAAGAGGCCTTCGAACATTGGCGGCGGGCAGCGCCGCCAAATTGCCCCGCGATAACTTCAACGCTCGTACTCGTTGAAGCCATCCTTCACCGACTGCGGGCTATCCATGTGGAAGCCCGTACTGAAATAGGGTCGCGTTCCGTACGTAGTGTTCGTGAACACTGCCTCCACCTGGCTGATGCCCTCCTTGTCGATAGAGAAGGTCTCGTGCGCCTGAAGCGTTGAAGGCGCAGTGTCGTTCACCGTGATCGTCTTGCCATTCGTAAGCCTATAGCTGCGAATCGACTCATCGTTCTCGTGATCGAAATAGACACTGGTCATCACGACCTGGTGCTCCAGATCCACCGCCATCACCCGCCGGCTGCGAATGCGGTTGTCGTTACGGTGATAGCCCATCGCAATGTCCTCGGCGCAACTCATGTTGCCGCCGCCACGCTCCTTCCCGGGCGGGACGGGAATGTTCGATGTGGGGCGGCCATTCTCAAGCCGATGGCAATGTGAGGAGAACATCGGCGGCTTCTCGCCCGCGTTGTTCTCGATGCCTGTGAAATAGGTGTTGACGATCTTCATGAGCTCTTCGCGTGAACGGCGCTGAGCCGGCGGCACCACCTGGCTATATTCGGGTCGCGCTTTTTCGCCCAGATAGTCTGGCGGCGGAGGGCCACTGCCCGGCGGCGGATCCTGGCGCCACCGCTCCGACGTTACGACCGTCTCGATTTCGGTGAGCTGACGGTTGTAGACCCTGAGCCGGGTGCTGACGATGACCGGCGCGCCGTTCTCATACATGCGGGCGTAGACACCAACCGTGCCCCACTCGGGGTCGGCAATGTACAAACGATAGGGCCGCACGCCAGCCGCATTCTTCCAGAACCCATCGGGGATCGGCAGCGGCACACTGTTCTCGGAGTAACGCACGTTCTTGGCGAGCGGCACCTTGCCCGGATCGTGCGCAAGGAGCGCTGCGATGAATTGCTCGGCCAGGCCCTGCAGGCAGTCGCGGTCGCAATCGCCCGTGCCGACATTCGATGGGAGATTAGCGACTGCGGGTGCCGGCACGGACGCCCGGGTCGCGGCAAGTGAGACAGTGCCGGCGAGCAGCATGAACACGGCCGATCGGATCCGACGGCCCGAACTGACATTCATCGTGGAATTTCCCTTGGGTCTAAACAACTTTTCCCGGGTTCAGGATCCCGTTCGGGTCCATCACCTGCTTGATCGCCCGCATCAGGGCGAGCTCCGCGGGGCTGCGCGAATAGTGCAGGAACTCCCGCTTGAGCGAGCCGATTCCATGCTCGGCCGAAATCGAGCCCTTGCGCAGGGCCACGATACGATACACCGCGTCTTCGATTTCAAGCGGCGGCACCGAGTGCCCGTTCATTCTCACGGACGCGTGCAAATTCCCGTCTGCGACATGACCGAAGTACACGGTCTGCAGCTGGGGCCAGCGAGTTGTCAGTTCGGCCTCGATCTCGCCCATCAGGTTACTGATTTCGCCCGTTGGAACACTCACGTCAAACCCTAACTGCGGCCAGTGCGCAGTGCGTTGCCATTCACCAGGAGAGTCGCGCACGCTCCACAACTCCGTCGTCTCGCGACTCGATTTTGCGATGACCGCGTCCTTCACGATGCCGGCTTCGAGCGCCTCGCCGATCACTGACTCGTAGCGATGCTGATCTGCCTCAGGGTCTTGTCCCATCGTCTCGAGCAGCACGTACGCCCCCGCGCCAATCGCAAGCGGCGGCTTGTGCCCCAGCCCGGTGGTACCGAGCTCATAGAAATCGGGCCACATCACTTCGAATGCCGTCAGCTGCGCGCCGAACCCGAGCCGTGCGCGTCTCAGCAGCTCCAGGATTCCGGCGTAATCATCCAACGCGCAGATTCCGGTGCAGACACTGCGAGCCTTGGGAAAGAGACGCAGCACTACGGCTGTGACGATGCCGAGCGTGCCTTCGGAACCGATGAACAACTGCCGCAGGTCATAGCCGGTGTTGTTCTTCATAACCTTGCTGAGGGACTCGATGACCGTGCCGTCGGCCAGCACCGCCTCGATACCCAGCACCAGATCCCGGGCCATGCCGAAGCGAAGCACGCGATTGCCGCCGGCGTTGGTCGAGACATTTCCGCCGATCTGGCAGGAGCCACGCCCGCCCAGGTCGAGCGGAAAGAAAAGATCGGCGGCATCGGCGGCTTTCTGCACGGCCTCCATGACCACACCGGCCTCGACAGTGATGGTTCCGGCGGCGACGTCGAGTTCCTTGATGGCGCGCATGCGCTCGAGCGAAATGACGACGCACGGGCCAATCGGAACTCCACCGCCCGCCAGCCCCGTCATGCCGCCCTGAGGCTGAACGGCGATGCGCCGCTCGTTGCAGAACGCAAGGATTGCCGACACCTGCCGGGTGTTCCGCGGATACGTGAGGGCGAGGATATTGGCGTTGGGATTGGCCGGAACCCCGAAGTCGTGCCCATGGCGCGCAACGTTCTGCGCATCGGGCTCGATGACGACCTCCGCCCCTACCCGCTGTACCAGCCCGGAAACCACGTCGTTCTGCAAAATTGTGCCCTCTTCAAGGATGCGGACGCCTATCCGCCCAGTGACCTGCCGTCGCGATAGTGTCCCCCGCAGGGTAGCGGACGGCACTACGATGCGACACCAAGGCGCACCAGAATCATAGCGCCGTCGAAGAAAGAGGGTCGGAAGATGACGACGCGTTTACCGCCCGGTCTCGGCCAGGGCGCGCTCGACGATGCCTTGCGCGCTTTCGAATCCACACTCGGTAAGGAATGGGTCTTCCGCAGCGAGGAGGACGTCGCCCTCTATCGCGATGCCTATTCACCCCTGCACGACGAGCCCGAGGAGCGCCTGGCCTCAGCGGCCATCGCGCCGGCGAGCGTCGAAGAGGTGCAGGCGGTGGTGCGCATCGCGAATGAAAGGCGTATCCCGCTGTATCCACTCTCCACTGGCCGAAATCTCGGTTACGGAGGCGCCGCTCCAGCGCTCTCCGGCAGCGTGGTGCTCGACCTGAAGCGGATGAACCGGATTCTCGAGGTGAGCGAGCGCACGGAGCATTCGCCCCCTGTCTACGGGCACGTGGGGTTCTCACCCATCATTCCCCGCAGCGGCAAGGCAATCTACGAAGCGCAGAAAGTGTTCAACGAGGCTGCGCGGGAATTCGGGCTGCCTCTGAACCCTCTCAACATGCCGTTCACTTACTGGCAGAGAGCGTTCGTGTACATCTTCCTGTTCCCGATCACGCGGGACATCGAGACGAATCGCCGCAACCGCGATGCCTTTCGCAAGCTGGTCAAGATCTGCGCGGAGCACGGGTGGGGTGAATATCGCACGCCGGTTGCGTATCAGGACGATGTGATGGCCACGTACTCCTTCAACGATCATGCCTTGAGGCGGCTGCATGAGCGACTGAAGGACGCGATGGACCCGAACGGCATTCTTTCCGCGGGGCGCTATGGCATCTGGCCCAAACATTTGCGGGGAAAGAAGGCATGAAGACACTCATCGTACTGAGTTGTGTCGTCATGGGCATCGCAGGCACGCAGGCCGCATTTGCAGATACGCCGCCGTCCGTTCAACAGGAACAAGGCCACGCCGTATTCCAGCGCTGGTGTGAGCCCTGCCACGGGCGTGCACCTCATCTGCCGGCCACTTCGGCGCTCACTATCAAGTACCAGGGCAAGCTCCCTGGCGCGCTCGAGGACAGGAAAGAACTCACGGTAGCGGCCGTCAAGACGTTCGTCAGGCAGGGCGCGTTCTCGATGCCGCCGTTCCGAAAGACGGAAGTCAGCGATGCGGATCTCGAGACGCTGGCTCGCTACCTCGCAGGAAAACGCGCCCGCTGAGGCGCCAACGCACGGAAGTTACCAATGCTGCCACTTAGATCTCTGGGCTTGTTACTGCTGATCGAGGGCGGCTTCACGATGCACGGCGTCACGAAGCCGCTCACCCTGAAGGCAACGCTGAACAAGGTGGGACCCAACCCCTTCGACAAGCGCCCTACCCTCGGCTTTTCGGCGCGCGGCTCACTGAAGCGAAGTGATTTTGGCGTCTCAGGGCTGCTGCCAATGATTGGAGATGAGATACCCGTGACGATCGACGCGGAGTTCAATCGCTCGCCGTAGACAGCTGCGCGGCGATCCGTCGGCAGAGGCAGTCGAGGCACTGCCCCGCCGAGGTTCGGGTCGCTCAATAACCGACGGTGAAGCGCTCGCGATGATGCTGGGGATGCTCGAGCTCGTCGATCATCGCGACCGCAAAGTCTTCCATGGAGATGTGGCTGCGGCCGGCCGCGTCGAACAGCAGGTTCTCTTTTTCGAGACGGAATTTGCCGGTCCGCTGGCCCGGCTCGATGAAGATCGAGGGCGACAGCATCACCCAGTCGAGATCCGGTTCGGCTTTGAGCATGTAGCGATACTCGATGACGCCCCTGACCGCATTCTTGTTGAATTGCGGCGGCCATTGGTCGGAATCGAGCAGCACCTTGCCATTGGGCAGCTTGAGGCTGGCGGCCCCGCCCACCCATTGCACGCGCTTCACGCCCGAACCCTTGATGGCGGCAATGATCGCTTTTCCGGCGCGAACGAACTGTTCCAGGATGTCCGCGTCCTGGTTGCGCGCCATTCCGGGGCTGTAAGACACCAGCACAGCATCGTGCCCTGACAGCAAGGCGGTCAAAGCCGGGGTATCGAAGAGATCCACGTTCTTCGGCGTCACGTTGGGATGGGAGCCGAGCGATTCGGCTGTACGCGCGATCGCCGTCACCTGATGACCCCTTGCGGCCGCTTCTTTGAGGATTCGCGAGCCGATGTGGCCCGTGGCGCCAATCAATGCGATCTTCATTGCCTTCCCCTTGCACGACCTTGCACCACTGCCGATCCTACACGTCAATCCCGGCACTCGAAATTGGCAGCGCTCTGCGTATCGCCCTGGCCTTTGTACTGTGCATGCTGCGGATACGGGCATAGCGGACGGCTGCGGTTCGGGAAAGCCGGGCCGGTGGCGTTCACGCTCCGGGGCTCGACCCCCTTCTCCACCCAGCCGACCAGCGGGTCGAGCAGGTCGAAGCGATCGAGTGCGGCCTCGCCGCCCCCGCAGTGGCCCATGCCCGGAACGAGATAGAGACGGCTCCACCTTGCGGTAACCGCCGCGCCACCATTGTCCGCCGTCATCTGTTCGAAGTAGCGCGTTGTGTCCTGCGCGGAGAACCAGGGGTCGCTCACTCCGTGATAGAAAATAATCTTGCCCCCGTGGCCGGTGTAGGTGTCGAGCTGTGTCCAGTGCGCACTGTCGCCAACGGAAGCGACGGGGTTCGAGGCGACGATCTCTTCACGATCCACATCCATCTGCGTGTCGAACACCGGCGGACCCACCGGGCTCGGGCCGGGGTTCAGCAACCCGGGAATGCCCACTTTCGCCACGATGCCCGTGTCGAACCAGTAACCCGGATAAACCTGCACGCCGCGCGAGTCTTTCGGGCCTGCGAAGCCCTTGCTGATGGCCGCAGCCACCGCGGGCGCAAGGCATGCGCCGGTCTTCGCACCTTTGCAGGCGAGCGACTTGGGGTCGAAGCCGCATCCCCGCACATCGAACACCATTCCATCCGCCACGCCGTCTTTGGCGTCACAGGCTTTCAGGAAAGAGTCCATGACGAGCTTCTTGTCACTCTCGGAGAGCGCGCGCGCCGGGATGGCCTTGCCCGACTCATCCTTCGGCGCGACCGAGTTCAGGACGACCGTGACATACTTTGTAGCGAGGTTTGAAAAGTTGGTCCGCATGGCCGGCGCACCGGCGACGATGCCATCGAAGTACCGCGGATACCGCTGCGACATCAGCATCGCCTCGCGCCCTCCGGTGGAACAGCCCACAAAGTAGGAATGCTCCGCCGGCTTGCCGTAGTGAGCCGCGACAATCGCCTTGCCCACCGGCGCCACCTTGCCAATCCCCTGGTACAGGAAGTTGAGCGTCGCCTCCTGGTCGGCAAAGAAACTGCCATCGAACACGGCGCCCTGGTGGCCGCTGTCGGTGGAGACAACGGCGTAACCGCGCGCGAGCGCGGGCGTTGCGCCGGTTGCCTGCGCGCCAAGCGGCAGGTTCACCGAGCCATTCAGGCCACCACCGCCCTGGAAGAGAAAGCGGCCGTTCCACTTATCCGGCATCGCCACGGCGAAACCGATGGCGTAGGGCTTGCCGTTGCGCCCCACCCGCTCGTCGATCACGCCATCCACCCGGCAATACGCGGGCAAGGCGCCTTCGATCACGGGTTGCATCGGCGCGGCGGGCGCCGGGCCCGCCGGAAC